>PLHN01000338.1 GCA_003139975.1 Acidobacteriaceae bacterium | reverse complement strand
CGGTTCCCTTATTCCTTCTCCAACTGCTGCCGCGCCTCCGCCAATGCCTTCTTCTGCGCCCCACTCACCTTCGGATATTCCAAATCCAACCCCTTCAACTCGTCCACCAGCACCTGCGCCACCACCAGCCGAGTGAACCACTTGTGGTCCGCCGGAACCACATACCAGGGAGCGAACTCGCTCGCCGTCGCCCGGATGGCATCCTCATACGCTTCTTGATACGCGTCCCAGAACTCGCGTTCTTTCGCGTCCGAGGCTGAAAACTTCCAGTTCTTCTCCGGTGTATCCAGACGATCGAGAAAGCGCCGCTTCTGTTCTTTCCTGGAAATGTTCAGGAAGAACTTCACTACGGCGATACCGTTTCGCGTCAGGTAGCGCTCGAAATTCTTGATATCCTCGTAGCGCTCTTCCCAGATTTCCCTGGTCATCAGCCGCTTCGGCAATTTTTCGTTGGCCAGCACCTCGGGGTGTACGCGCACCACCAGCACTTCTTCGTAGTAGGAGCGGTTAAAGATGCCGATCCGGCCTCGCGCCGGTGCTTGCTGGCTGGTGCGCCACAGATAGCCGTGGCTTAACTCTTCCGTCGTTGGCACCTTGAACGAAGTTACCTGGACGCCCTGCGGGTTCACTCCTGACATCACGTGCTTGATCGTCCCATCCTTCCCGGCGGCGTCCATGGCCTGAAGAATGACCAATAGCCCCCACCGGTCTTGCGCCGCCAAAGTGTCCTGGAGGCGGCTCAATTCCTGAACGCCATCGGCCAGTAGATCCTTGGCTTCCTTCTTGAACTCCGATTTCAACCCGTGCGTGTCGGCGGGATCATAATCCTTGAGGCGAAAACGCTTCCCGTCGTCCACTCGATAGCGCTTCAGCATTTTTTCGATTTTCATGTACCGATTTTCTCGCGAACCGCCACGAAAAGGGAAATGAGGTGCGGTAGGTCTCAGGCCCACCAATTACCATATTGGTAACTTAGGTAACACGTCCACGTCATTCCCGCCTCGGCGTAGATTCTTCCGTGCTAGCCTCTTCGTAGAGCGCAAGCTGTTTTTCGTGTTCGTAACTTTAATCTCGCGGCTTGGAGTGTTGATTGCCCTTGCTGCCTGCGATCCGACAACTTTCAAGGAGCACCGCAATGAGTCGAAGAGGGAACAGTAAAGCCGCCCGGATATCGGTCTGGCTCGTGGCCGCCATTTTGCTTGCCCTGGCCGCCGAGGCCGCAACCCCGTCCCAATCGTCGTCCGTCGATCGTGCCTCGGGACTCGCTTACGACAAGACCAAAGAGATCACCCTCGTCGGGACCGTCGAGCGATTCACCGCGCACCAGCAATCAGGCAGTTTGGCCGGTCTCCACCTGCTCATTTCAACTTCCGGGAAGACCGTGGACGCGCACCTGGGGCCCTTTTTCTCCAGGCAGAATCAGGACGCCCTTGAAGCCGGTAAGTCCGTTCAAGTCGTCGGCATCAGCACCAGCATCCACGGAAACGATGTTCTGCTCGTCCGCCAGTTGATTGTCGCCGGACGCGTGGTGACCGTGCGCAACGGGCGCGGAGCCCTCGTCCGCGAGCACCCGGCTCCCCGCACCACCCGCAACAGCAAGCCCGCCGTAAAGGGAGGCGCCCAATGACATTCCGCCGTGCTGCTCTTCTGATCTTCGTCGCTGCCCTAGCCACTATGCTCGCCGCCTGCGGCAGCTCCAGTTCCACAACACAGCCGATCAGCCTCGCTTTCACCCCTGGCTTCACGCCCCCGACTTCTTTGACTATCGGCACCGCCGCCCCAAATGGCATCGCCGTCACCATCACAAACGGTCCACAGAACGCGACCGTGAATTGGTCCTGCACTCCTGCTTCGCAATGCGGGAACTTCAGTCCCGCGTCGACCGCCAGCACGGTCCCGACCACTTACACCGCGCCCACCACCGTTCCGAGCGGTGGCACGGTAACGATCATCGCCACTTCAGCCAACGACGGTACCAAGTTTATTCAGGCCACCATTAGCATCAGTTCCAATATCAGCCTTGCTTTCACCACCCCGCCGCCGAGTTCCATGGCTACCAGCAGCACGGCCAATCTCGCCGCAACGATTACAAGTGGCCCGCCGAACGCTACCGTGAATTGGACTGTCTCCTGCGGAAGCGCGCAGTGCGGAACTTTCTCTTTATCATCTACCACCAGCGCCCAGCAGACCACCTACACGGNNCTACTGTCCCGAGTCCTGCTACGGTGACGATCACGGCCACGTCGGCCAACGACGGCTCCAAGTCCATTCAGGCCACCATCACCATCACTGCAACCGCTATCACGATCGCCTTCACGTCCGGCTCGACACCGCCTAGCTCTATGCTCATCTCCGGTGCCGCTACCATCGGCGCCACCGTGACCAACGATTCCAGCAACGCCGGTGTCAACTGGACTGTTACCTGCAGCAGCGCCCAATGTGGAGGGTTCAGCCCCGCACACACCGCCAGCGGCTCTACTACTCAGTTCACGGCACCGGCAGCCGTCCCCACAGGAACTACGGTGACGGTGACGGCAACCTCTGCTGCCAATTCCGGCGTCTTCGTTCAGGCCACCATTACCATCACATCCAACATCACCGTCGCCTTTACGTCGACGCCGCCCGCTTCTGTGCTCATCCACAGCAATACCAATCTCGCCGCCACAGTCACCAACGACCCCGGCAGCGCTGGCGTTACCTGGTCTTGCACGCCCGCCTCATTATGTGGAACCTTCACGCCCACATCTACCCTTAGTACCGTTGCCACCAGCTACGCAGCGCCGCCGGCTGTTCCCGCAGGAAACACAGTGACCGTCACGGCCACATCAGTTGACGATTACACCAAGACTGCCTCCGCGACCATCACCGTCACGTCTAACATCACCGTCGCCTTCACTCCGTCGTTTCTGCCGCCGGCGACCATGAACACCAACACCCAGCAGGAAATCGCGGCCTTCACGACCAACGATCCCACCAACGCCGGCGTGAACTGGACTGTGACCTGCGGCAGCGCAGGACAATGTGGAACCTTCGGTCAAACACCGACTCTCAATAACGTTCCCACCAACTACACTGCTCCTCTAGCCGTGCCCACCGGAACGACCGTGACCGTCACAGCCACTTCGGTTTCCGATTTCAACAAGAGCGTGTCCGCCAACATCACCATCACGCTGCCGATCACCACCCTGCCCGACGGCACCTACGTCTTCCAGGTAGGCGGCGAAGATAACAACCAACAGTCGCCCTTTTACATTGCTGGAGCATTTACTATCCAAAGCGGCGCCATCACCGGCGGCGAGCAGGACTTCACGGACCTGACTTTGGTGGGGAGCGATGCAATTGCCACCGACAGCACAATCACCACCACGACGGATGGCAACCTGCAAATTGTTCTCGACACTGGCGACAGCAGCATCGGCGTTGGCGGTAACGGCCTTGAGACCCTCAACGTGGCGCTGGTGACTCCATCCACTGGCCTGGTTACCTGGTTTGATGGCTTCGCCTCCGGCAACGGAACCATCGCCCTTCAGGATCCGATCGCAGCCCAGACTTTGCCAAATTATGGCTATGCGTTCGTCACATCGGGCGCCGATAACAGCAGCAATGTTGCGCCCCTCGTGATGGGAGGCATCATCAACGTCGACGACCTGCTTAGCCCCGGCAGCATCTCCGGCGCCGGCAGCGTATTCGACATCAACGACGGTTCCGCAGCGCCCGAACCGGATCAACCGCTCGCCAGCAGCACGGTCGGCGGACCGAGTGGTGGGTCCACACCTGACCAGTTTGGCAAAGTGGTCTTTACGCTCAATCCAAATGCCAATCCCGCCGTTCTACAAATCGTGTTAAATGGCTACATCATCGACGCCAATACGATCACGCTCGTCGAGGCCGCTGACACCTTCGGTGGCACCACCGGCGGAATCGCTTTAGCCCAGGGTCAGGCTAACACTGGCAACTTCGGCACCGCGAACCTGTCGGGCTCCAGCTATGTGGTCGGCTCGCAGGGAGAAGACGACTTCTTCTTCCTCAATTTTGCCGGCGCTCTGACCTTCAATTCCGACGGCACGGTGTCGGGTACCGCCGATTTCAACGATCAGCAAAACGCTGACTCGTTAGCCAGCGTTACCGCAAACTACGTTGTGGATTCGACTGGAATCAGCGACGGGACCGGCCGCGTGACCATCACCAACTTCACCGGGACCGACATGAATTACAACCCCAACACCGACACGCCTGAGCCGGCAACGCTTCAGCTCTACCTCGACGGCAACGGCAATGCGCTGATGGCTTCCATGGATCAGTATGACTTCACCTCTGGTCCCGCCTTCCAGCAGACCGCCGGTGCGTCCCTGTCTGGCACCTACGCCCTGAGCGGAGCCGGGGTCTCAGACACATGCTTCAACAACTGGAGTGCTGTTGGTCCAATCACCATCGGGAGCAGCGGCACTATCGGCTCAGGCAGCTTTACTGACTTCGAATACCTCGTCACGACCCCGCCCGTAACTGGTTGTGACTTCGCCACGTCCACATATACCGATGTTTCTCTCACCGGCACCGCCAGCACGCCGAACGGCCCCATTACCGGTCTCGGCGCAGACAGCATTGCTGCCGGACCCCCACTCACGTCCAACACGTTTGACTTTTACATAGTTGACGGCTTCCGTGCTTTCGGTATCGAGACCGATCTAAACACCCAAACGGGCCTGCTGTATCTCCAGGCGCCGCCGGCACCAACAGCGCACAAGAAAACGCATAAGTGAGTTTTGCCTGGGACGGGGCAAGGGCCCCGTCCCGGCTACTTCGTTCTACTAGGAATCGGCCCCCGGGGTGTTATCATAGATAAAGTTCTTTGCTGGCTTTCCCTCAGTGGGGGCGTCCCGGATTCGACGGAGATGCTTGCGGCCAGGAGGCATGCCGTGGTGCACACACCCGTTAATCGCGTGCAAAATGATAATTGCCAATCAACAAATGGCATACGCAGCCTAATTAGTTAGGCAGCCGCTCTCCACCGCTTCGCCCTTGGGCGGTGAGCGAGCGTCACACAGAGGGCTGCTCTTCCCGTCTACGTCTGGGCCGGGAGGCTAAGATCTCAGGCTAGCGTTTCCGGTTTCTTGTCCGTTCTGAGCCGGCGGCGCGAACGTCTTGGGGTAATGCCCAAGGCAGGAACTGGAATAAGCATGTAGTCTCCTAGCCAGTAACATTTTCGGACGCGGGTTCGACTCCCNNCTCCCGCCGCCTCCACCAACTCTCCTCGCCCAAGAGCTATCGTTCGCTGCCCGTCTGCAAGTATTTTCATCTTGACAGCGGCGACGATCACCAAGCATCATACTCACGCTCCGCTCTGCCTTTCTTCTTAGGACACTGCGGAGCATCTTGCACGACTTTGGGCAGACTGAAAGTCTTTTGCCCCTGGACCCCGTTTTACATGTGGTTCTTCCCTGTTTTTCCGTAATGCAATATCGGGCCCTGGAATCTCTCAAGGATCCACCGACGGAGTTAGCCTTTCCGGTCACGCAACCTAAACGAAAGACCCTACCTCAGTTCCGGATTGTGGAACCAATGGAGAACAATAATGTCGTTGAAACTGAAGGATCTCAATATGGGAAAATTCTCGATGTGCCTGCTTGTTTCCCTGCTGGCTTTGATTCCCGCGGCTGCGTCCGCTCAAACCATCCCATTTAATTTTGCCGTGCCTACCGTGTTCAGTACCATTGGAACAACCCCACACACTCAAGAAGCACCTCTGGTCTGGTACGCGGACCGTTATTCCCCGTGTGGTTTCACTGCGGCCTCAGGTGTTCTCACGGAGTCCGTCTGCCCAGTAGATTTTCAGACGCCTAATCCGAATTTCGCCGATACGCAAGGTAACAAGTTCGACTTGCTACCGGGCACCACCTCAGTATCAATCTACGTCTACGTTCCCTCAACTTGGGAATTGCTGCCCGAACGCCTGGCAGGATTTTGGGCCACCGCAGTCGATTCCAGCTACAACCCCAATGGGGGCGACTACCCAATCATCGAGTTCCAGGGACCTACGACCACCGAGGTCGCCGGCCCCAGCTATTGGCCCAATGGCGGCGTCGCTGGATTCTATGGCTGGAACAATACGGCAAATAGCGGCGGTGGTGGGTGGGATCTTATCGGCCTCCCCGCTGGCTTCAAATACAACAGCTGGGTCAAACTGACCATGACCCTGACCCCCGCCGCGGGCCTGAGCCCCGCACAATTAACGTACACTGTTGGCACAGGGGGAACAGCGGTGAGTAAGAGTAGCCCACTCTCCGATCCCACTGATACGTATCTAACTAATGTAATCCTCGAGGCCTACAACTATGACACCCCTTACAGCATCAAGTGGAAAAGTCTGTCATTCTCCTTCAATTCAAACGGGCAGCTAAAATAGTTTGAATATTGACGGAAGTGCTGGAGAATTCTAATAAGTGCATGCCGCCCGATCTCTCGGGCGGCTTTTCTTTTGCATCGTGCGGAAGGCGGAGCGGTAACTTCTGTTATCAGGCGTCTCTGGAAATGTCGGGTGTCAAGCGTTTTTCGCGCGCACCAACCCCTGCACTCCCACCAGCGCCATTTCGCTCCGGTCGAAAAACATCGCGTCCATCCAAGGTTCGCTCGCGTAGTGTCTAGCGGGTTTGGAAGAGTCGTCCATCTCCAATCGGGTATATACTGAAACGTTTTCGGCGCTCTCCAAATCTATCATTTACTTCCTGCAGCGCCAGAAAGGCCAAACTATGGCTTCCCCAGCAGTAGATTTTGCGCGGTCGAATCAACCGCGGTTTGTTGATGAACTAAAAGCTCTCCTCCGCATTCCCAGCATCAGCACCCTCGACGAACACAAAGGCGACGTACAGAAGGCCGCGGAATTTGTGGCCAATGAACTCCGGCGCATCGGCATGGACAACGTGGAGATCATTCCCACCAAGGGACATCCGCTGCTTTATGCCGACTGGCTGCACGCTCCCGGCAAGCCCACGGCGCTGATGTATGCCCACTACGATGTGCAACCGGCCGACCCAATCGAGGAATGGCACACGCCTCCGTTTGAGCCCACCGAGCGCAACAACAACATCTACGCGCGCGGCGCCGTTGACGACAAAGGCCAGCTTTGGATGGAAGTGAAGGCGCTCGAATCGCTCTTCCAGGCGCATGACGGCAAGCTGCCCATTAACGTCAAGGTGATTTTCGAAGGCGAAGAAGAAGTCGGCGGCGAGGCGATCGCCGAGTACGTCCGCAAGCAGAAAGCCAGGCTGAAAGCCGATTTCGCGCTGGTCTGCGACACGGAACTGTTTGCGCCCAATCTTCCAACCCTTTGCGTCGGGCTGCGCGGCCTGGTCTATACGGAGATCGAGGCGTTCGGAGCGAAAACCGACCTGCACTCCGGCGTCTACGGCGGCGCTGCGCCCAACCCGTTCTTCGCCCTGATTGAAATCATCAGCAAGCTGAAAGACTCCAAGGGCAAGGTGCTGATCCCCGGCTTCTACAGCAAGGTGAAGGCGCCCAGCAAGGACGAATTGAAAGCCTGGAAGCGGCTCCCCTTCAATGAAGAGCATTATCGCAAGACCGAGGTAGGCTCGAAGGTGCTGACCGGCGAGCCTGGTTTCTCGGTGCTGTATCGCACCTGGGCACGGCCCACCCTTGAAGTTCACGGTATGCCAGGAGGATTTACCGCGGTTGGCGCAAAAACCGTGATTCCGGCGAAGGCCGCTGCAAAGGTTTCCATGCGACTGGTGCCGAACCAGGATCCGGACGACATCCTCAAGCGCTTTACCGCGTGCGTGAAGAAGTTCACGCCCAAGGGCATCGAGACGAAAATCAAAGTACATAGCAAAGGCCCGGCCGGCGTGGTCGGCACGGACAACCACTTCATCAGGGCAGCGACCGAAGCGCTCCATGACACATTCAAAAAAGAGACGGTCTTTATCCGCTCCGGCGGGTCGATTCCTATCGTCACGGACTTTCAGGATGTACTCAAGATTCCATCGGTCATGATGGGCTTTGGGTTGCCCGACGACAACTTGCATGCCCCAAACGAGAAGTTCCATATTCCGAACTTCCACCGGGGAATTGAAACCATCTGCCTGTTCTTTGAGAAGTTGGGCGGATAGGAAACCTGATAACCACAGGGTACACAGAGGGTCATACGGGATTCCGTGTGCCCTGTGGTTTGCGCTTCCTTCGCCGGCGCAAATTCTCCTCGCCGCAATCTTCCCGGAACCTCCTCAGTACCCGCGTAATGCCGGGTTTAAGCTAAAATGAGTGATTCGAGGTATTCCCTGATATGCGCACGCGTTTGGCCGCTTCGGCGGCGCTTTTTGTGATGGTCGCGCTGCTGTCGGCTCCTTGGTTGCAATCCGAATCGAGCCCGGAAACGCCGCATTTCAACGTGGCTCTCCCAGCCAAGGGGGAGAAGCTGCCGCCCATCCTCACCAAAAATCAATTGGTAGGACCGAATGCGCAGTACGCTTATCAAACCCATGCCTACGAACTGGCCGCGAAAATTCCCAAGGTGCTTTATCGGCAGCCGTGCTTTTGCTATTGTGACCGCAGCATGGGACACAACAGCCTGCACAGCTGCTTTTCTGGAACTCATGGCGCCGAGTGCGGAACCTGCCTGAAAGAGCTTTATTACACTTACACCATGTACAAGCGGGGCAAGACGGCGCGCCAGATCCGCGCCGGAATTATCAATGGAGATTGGAAGCTGGTAGATTTGGAGAAGGCCGCCAGCATTGAGTAAACTCCTCCGCATCGGTTTTTTGCCATGGATTTTCCGTGGCGGCACTTTCACTTCAATTCGAAATGAGGGCTCTTAATGGCACCCAAGGCTGTTCCAAAGAAACAGGCTGCTGAAGATCCGCGCCATACCCAGGCGGTGAAAGACTACGAGTCCGGGCTCCGCGCACTGCAGGAACGCAAATTCGAAAAAGCCAAAGCGAGCTTGCAAAAAGTGCTTGGCGCGCCTGACAAGTCGATTGTCGACCGCGCCCAGGTCCACATTGCGACGTGTGACCAGCATCTTGAAACGCCCGCTTTGCACTTCAAAACATCCGAAGAGCACTTTGACTTTACGATCTCGCTGATGAACACCGGCGAATATGACCTGGCGCGCGAGCATTTCGACAAGCTTCTGAAGCAGGAACCCAAGTGCGACTATGTTCTTTACGGGCTGGCCGCACTGCACTGCCTGACCGGCCACATCGAAGATTCGCTCAGGACGCTCAGCGAGGCCATTCAGGCAAACCCCGCGTTGCGCTTCCAGGCGCGCAACGATATAGACTTCCAGAATCTGGCGGAAGATCCGCGATTCACGGAACTTCTCTATCCCGACCCCGGCGTAGAAGAAACGGCAGGATCAAGAGAAGAAACCATCGCATACTAGCGGCGACTTGAGGCGGTATGGGCCCCCACCAGCGCGCGAATTCGCCTGAACCCGACGACGTGAACCATGACTTGCGTGTGGTCGCAATCGGCGGCGGTACCGGTCTTTCTACTCTTCTGAAAGGGCTAAAGCGCTATGTTCTGACTCCGGCGCTAGCGGCCTCCGGCCAGACTGCCATCCGCGAACTTTCGGGCGTAGTCACGGTCAGCGACGACGGTGGTTCGAGCGGGCGACTGCGCAAGGAGTTCAACATGCTCCCGCCCGGCGACGTGCGCAACTGCATTGTCGCCCTCTCCGAAGATGAAGCGCTGCTGTCGCGCCTGTTTCAGCACCGTTTTCAAAAAGGCTCGGGACTGGAGGGCCACAGCTTTGGCAACCTCTTTCTCGCCGCGCTCACTTCCATCACGGGAGATTTTGCCGAGGCTGTTCGCCTTTCTTCCGAAATCCTGCTCACCCGCGGGCATATCTATCCCGCCACAACGTCGAACGTTGAACTCGAAGCTCAATTCGAGGACGGCTCGCGCGTCCGCGGCGAGACGCACATCACCGCCAGCAAAGGAAAAATTCGCGAGCTGTTTCTAATCCCTCCCGACGTAAAACCTCTTCCGCAAACGCTGGAAGCCATCTCTTCCGCGGACCTGATCACGATTGGTCCCGGATCGCTCTTTACCAGCTTGATCCCGAATCTGCTGGTGCGTGGAATCGTGGAAGCGATCACCGAATCACCGGCGGTCAAAATCTATATTTGCAACTTGATGACCCAGGCAAATGAAAGTTTAGGTTTAACTGCCGCCGATCATATCCGCGCCCTCAACACTCACGCCCACGCCCAACTGTTTGACTACGCGCTCATCAATCAAAAGCCGCCGTCGGACGAAATGAAAGCCAAATACGCGCTCGAAGGTGCGTCCCAAATCGCGGTTAGCCTGGAAGCCATTGAAGCCCTCGGTGTATGCCCCGTCCTCGGCGATTATCTGGATGAGGGCGTTGTCGTCCGGCACGCCGCCGAACGCGTGGCGCATGATTTGATGGCCTTGATGGCGCAGGCTCCCGACAGGCAGGCCACCTCGCGTTGAACTGCCTCAACCCAGTCAACGTAAAGAATGCGCCGGCCGCGTTATATTGACTAAGCATGCCAAAACGTCCGGGCAAGAATGCAAAATCATCTTTTCCCTGCCGCGTCGCCATTGCCATCATGGCCGCCGGAAAAGGCACGCGCCTCAAATCAAGACACCCCAAAGTGCTGCATGAAATCGGCGGCAAGCCGATCCTCGCGCACGTGATCGCAACTGCCGCCAAGGTCGTGCCCGCGGCCGACATTTTCGTGATCATTGGCCATGAGGCCGAGCGCGTGCGTCAGGCCGTGGGCGGCTCGGGCGTTAACTTTGTTCTTCAGGCGGAGCAGCGCGGCACGGGACACGCGCTCATGGTCGCACGCGAAGCTCTCGCGCCCTACGATCAGGTCATCGTCCTTTCCGGCGACGCTCCTCTTATCACAGCCCCCACAGTTCAGAAGCTGAGTTCCTTCCATAACGCCCAGAACGCAGCCATGACGCTGCTCACCGCCGATCTTGCCACTCCCGTTGGGTACGGCCGTGTGTTGCGCAAGAGTGCGAAAAGCACCGAGGTCAAGGCGATCGTGGAAGAAAAGGCCGCCAACGCGACCCAGAAGAAGATCCGCGAAATCAATTCCGGCTTCTACGCGTTTTCCGGGCCCTCGCTCTACCAGCACATCGGCGAACTCTCGACTGACAATCCTCACCGCGAGTATTACCTGACTGATATGGCGGGAATTCTTCACCGCGCGCGCAAGAAGGTGATCGCTATCAAGACTGCCGACGCGGCGGAGGTCCTTGGCAGCAACACCCGCGCCGAAATCGTCGATCTGGATGCTCGCCTGCGCCTCGCCAAGTGCCATCAGTTGATGGCCGAAGGCGTCACCATTTTCCAGCCGCAGACCTGTCTGATTGACAGCGACGTGGTTGTCGGGGCCGATAGCGTGATCGAACCCTTCGTCCAACTGCTCGGCAAAACAAGAATCGGCGCCGATTGCCGCATCCGCTCCTATAGCATCCTCAAGGATTCCGAAGTCGCGGATAACGTGCTCGTCAATCCGCTTACCGTCACCGACGGCGCCCGCATTGGCACTGGCGCGATTGTTGGCCCGTACTCACGCCTCCGCCCGGGCAGCGACATCGGAGAAGGCGCGCACGTTGGCAACTTCGTCGAGACCAAGAAAATTAAGCTCGGCAAGGGCTCGAAAGCCAATCACCTGACCTACCTCGGCGACGCCGAGATTGGAGACGGCGTCAACGTGGGAGCGGGGACGATCACCTGCAATTACGACGGCGTGAACAAGCACAAAACAACCATCGAAGACGGCGTTTTCATCGGCAGCGATTCCACGCTGGTGGCGCCTGTAAGAATTGGCCGTGGCGCCTACGTGGCCGCCGCCAGTTGCATCACAGACGACGTTCCGGCCGATGCGCTCGCCCTCGGCCGTGCCCGGCAGACCGTCAAGGAAGGCTGGGCCGCCGCCAAGCGCGGCTCACGAAACTCGACCCAAGGCTGACTTGGGACTCAATAAAAAGAAAAGTCCCGGAGAGATCCGGGACTCATTGAAATTCCTCTGCTCCAACAGGACTGGCGAACAGCGAACGACGTTCCTAGTGCGATACGGCCGCAAACAGCGGCGACGTCATCAGCGCCTGGAACTTCTGATCGTCGGTTTTGAAGTGCAGGAGCAAATTCACGCCGTCGGAATCTACAGTAGTTGCGTCGTAAGCCGTCTTCTCGGCAGACGTCGCGTTCATCTTTTTGAAGAGGATACCGGCTTTGAGCAGCGAGGACAGCGTGCCCGCAGTCATCGAATCCGCCGTCAGCACGGTCAGGTCAAAATTCACACCCGTCTGGAAGCTCATCGAATAGTGCGAGGCGAGCAACCGCTTCTTCACCGTGTCGTAGTCCGTCACTTTGGCCGCGTCGCCCATCGCGGAGTGCATCATCGCCTGCGTTCCCTGCTGGTCAAGAACGCTCCACACGGGCGCGCCATCCACGGCCGCCATCTGATCGGACATGGTGGGATTCGAATCGAGAGAGGCGCGCTTGCCGTCGCGCGTATCCAGAGCGCTGTGCAGCGGAGCCTCCTGGCCGAAAGCCATCGTGTTGTCGTCGAGGAACGTCATCACATACCCGTTGCCCATCGGGTAGACGCTGGCCGTGCCATACTTTGTGGGCGCAATCTTTTTCGCCTTGAGCTTCTTCAGCACAGCCTTGGCGGAAAATGAACCCTGCGCCACGCACACGGTCTGAATGCCTACTTTGGGCGTGCGGAACGAGATGAAGTTCAATTGGTCAAGATCGTTTTCGGAATCGATTCCCACTCCCTTGAGCGAAGCCTCGAAATCCTTCAGGTCCTGCGGCAAAACCTGGTCTTTCAATTTTTGTGCGGTCGGCGAGTCCTTCAACGACCGATAGTCGACGCCAATCAATTGCTGAATTTCGGACGGCACCAGCGCGCGCGCCGACGATGCAATCGGCATCGCCATGCCCGCCGCGGTCCACAATACCAACACCACCAAACACAATTTCTTCATAACACTCCTCAACAAAGGGGACCTGCGCGTTTAGATGCATCTAAACCCGCGGATTGATGTTTAGTTTCTATTTTAGTCTCGATTCGTCAAGGCGCACCGGTACCAAAGTGCATTCCCCCTGCCTGTGGGTAGAACGTGAGAAGACTCTGGGCTTGCGCCCATTACGCCGGGAGCCCCTAGGGTTTTGAGTTCTGGTTCGTCGGCGGAATCTTGGCGGTTGAAGCTTTTTCGGAAGCTCGCTGTGCGGCCTCCAGTTCCAGGAGGGCCCGGGCCGCTCTGAGATCTTCTTCGAAGGAAAGCTGGCGCTTGGCCGGTTTGCTTTTCAGGTAACCGTAGTTCTCTATCGTAGCCCCTGAAGATTGGCTGACGTCAATACTGACAAAGCTTCCGCCTAGCACTCCGGCACTTTCGACGTCTGTCAGGGCATCTTTTGGTATAGAAAGTTCATAGGAAGTGGCTATGTCCATTTGCACTTCCGCCGGACAATTCTTGTTTTGCGGTTCGGCGTGCACGGATCGAACAGTACCCACATCAACCCCGGCAAGTCTTACTGTCGCGCCCGATCTCAGACCTTGGACATCACCGAAACATGACTTCAACACCCGTCGTTGAAGCCTGATTCGGCCGACAAACAAGATGCAGATTGCCGCCACCGCGACGAGAACAATGCATATAAGAACTGATTTTCTGAGCACAATCACTCCTGCAGCGCTGCCGCCTTGCTTCTCGTTGCGGCCACGAACGCTTCGTCCTTCAGCGATTCGAGGTTGATCTCCACATTCGCCAGCGCACCGGCCAGCGCGGCTTTTGCAAGTGCGATGGCCGTCGCCAGGTCTGATTTCATGTTCGGGTTCGTGATCGGGATCAGTTTGCTGGCGATCTGCGAAATCTCGACCACCCGCTCTGCCACTCCCAAAGGCACGCTGGTCGCCTGCTTCAGCGCGGCATCAATGGCGCCCGCGCCGTCGCCATCCGCGGATTCCTTCGCCGCCTTATAAGCCTTCATCACCAGGTTGTAGGACTCGGCATCCGCGTCGATGGCGGCCTTCAACTCCTCGCGCAACGGCGTAAGCTTCGCGATGGCTTCGCTGAGCTGGCT
>PLHN01000097.1:24391-25524 GCA_003139975.1 Acidobacteriaceae bacterium | reverse complement strand
GTTTGCGGCACGTCCCGCGGCAGGAAAATTGGCTCTATCTTCGGATAGATTTTAAAAGGCTGCGGCCGATTCGCCCAGTCCATCGAGTGTGGATTGTTATGAGTACTCCAGTGGGAGTGTTTCGTGCCATCGTGATATTTCCAAGCTGCCTGAATGTCGCGGTTGTTCATCGATACTGGTCAGACTAGCACGTGCAGTGGACCATGGGCGTAAGCAATGAACCCGCCACTCGGATCACCCTCGAATCGCGGAAAATCCGCCGGCCAACTCAGTGGCAGCAGAGCCGAACGGCGCCGGGCCGTCCGCCTCGCCGCCCAGCGATCAGACGGTACTGACCCTTCAGGCTGCCGATCCGAACTTACTCACGGTCTTCTGTGTGAAGTATGTCGCGGATGGTGTTGTCTATCTCGACGGCGGCAGCAGTTCCGGCCTGGGCGAAAGTATGAAGCTTGAAGTCCGGGACACGAACCTGCCCGTGCAGCAGGGAGCAAGTGTCGATCCGGGCGACCCTCAGGTGGTTGCCGAATTGGAGGTTACTGCCGCTGCAGAAACCTCTGCGGTTGCAGACATTCACTCGCCCAAACGGCTGTCAAAGTTGGAGNNCCTGGCTTATCTCTCGACTGGTGACGCTCAGGCCCTGATTCAACAGCGCGCTCAGCGCGACGAGGAAGTATACGTGATTTCGCCAATTACTCCTCCCACCTTCCACGTGATACAAAGAAAAGCCGCCCGAGAGCGAGCGGCACATCTGTCTTGGATCGACGTATGGAATCTGGTCTGAAGTATGTCTAAATCGCGGGGCCCGGGGCATGACTCAGGTAATAGTTACTAACAGGCCCCGGAAACTCGTTCCGGAACAATGCCCGCATTCACTGGTTCTATATATATCTTTAGAATCAAATGGCTGGCTGCGAAAATGGCGCATCGCCGAGCTTCTCGGAACGCCGCACGTAACCTAAGGTACGACCACGGTTACACGTACCGAAAGGCCACGTAGCCTACGAAACTGGGCCATGTACCACGGTGCTTATTTCACCTATTCTGAGCCTACCAAAACAAAAAAATACTGGAGATCATATGAAATACCTCCTATCGGTTCTTTTACTGAGCACGGCGATGCAGGCTCAGCTCCT
>PLHN01000097.1:0-24370 GCA_003139975.1 Acidobacteriaceae bacterium | reverse complement strand
CAATCCCATCATGCGCCCCTTCGTCACGCGTGGTGCGGCTGGACAGGCTGCTGGGTCCGCTTTGGGTTTTGGCGCGGGCATTGGCGTTGTCTACCTGTTGCATCGGACGCACCATTACAAAGCAGAATGCATCACGATGCGGCTGATGGTCGCCGGTGAAAGTGGTTTCGTCGCCAACAACATCATTCTGATTCGCTAACCGCCCCTGCTGCACCTGCCTTCATCATCCTTGCAGCGTGGTTGGGGCTATCGCCACGCCAGCAATGTAGTGACCTGACTCTCTCGTGAGCAACCGCCCAAATCGAGGGCTGCAATCGGGTTGTAGCTTCAGCGACCAGGGCGAGCAACATGGCGGCCACGAGCGAGACGGATATTCGGGCCGCATTACTCTTCCGGTTTCGAATCGTTGCGGCACTCGTTGGAAATTTGTGAGTTCGCACGCAACAAGGGCAGTCAGCAGCCCCCGTCGGCGAAAGTCCTTCTCGTGCGGTTTAACAATGAACCAATGGCTTATCGCCAGTCACGTAGCACCGACCTTCCGGCGACTTTGGCTGTAGGCTCCCCGAAGGATGAAATGGCGATATTGGACTTGGCCGCCGGGTCCCGTCCTGACGGTGTACCGGCAGAACCAATCACCGCCACTCCCACGAAAGAAAAATGGACTGGAAAGGCCCACGCCGGTCGCGTTTCATGGCTCACCTGTGAGGACTTGTTCAACCGCCAGTTGACGGCAGGACTGGCGAATGATCTCGTTCACGCCGTTAGACTCAAGGAACTGGAAGCCGTAGCGAAAAGCGTTCCTTTGACGGACGATCGCGTAAATCGTTACAGGTCCCAACGGAAGCGTGAAGTTCAACTCCACGACCTCACCCATAGGAACTTCAATTCTGAACATGGCTGCAAGTCCCGATTCGCTCATGTCCACCGTATCGCCCTTCAGCACGCCGCACGTCCGGGAATTGATACTGACCGCAACCGCGAGTTTGAACCGAGGCTGGCGACAAGCGCCACCGGTGCCGTAAAGCAGGGCGGCTGCGGGTTGTTCTTCACCTTCCATCAAACGGGCCATGCGATATGGCCATTCCTTCTTTTCACCGCGATCATCGAGGGCGCGCTCGCCTCCAGTGACGAAGCCAGAATCCTATTTTGGATTCGACGTGATGGTTATGGCGGCGGAGACGGACTTGGAGCTATCGGTGACCGATGTTGCGGTCAGGGTCACTGTGTTTTCGCTGGGGACACTATCTGGGGCGTGATAGGCGACGGGAGAACCGCTGGCGACGGGATTTGCTGTGTCGAAATATCCGCATGGGTCACTGCCACAGGTGACGGTCCAGTTCACGCCGGCGTGTCCTGGGTCGTTGGTAACGGTGGCAGCAACATTGATGTTGGCGCTAGCGTCCATGGAAGTGGGCGGCGTCAAGCCCGCTGTGAAGGCAACGCCGATTGGGGGTTTTGAGCCCAATCCGGCGCAGCCGGCGAGTAGGGCCGTCATTGCGGTGGTTACCAAAAAAAGGGCCAACCGATGGAACTTCATCAAATACCTCCATGGCGACGACGTTGAGCGATGCATTGATCGCTTCCGCTGGACTAATTGCTGCAAATACTACAGCAACTAGCGTGCCTTAATGATTCAACTATCTAACCTCTATCAAACATTGGTAGTTAGCATTGCAGCTATCGACGAGTTAGTTGTATAGGCTGACCAATCGCTGGAAACACATGTATGAATTCCAGACAACCCTGTTCTAAGACAACATTTCTGATATGGGATGTATCGACACGGAATCGCTCTAGAGTCAGAGTTATCGGATGCCGGTATCATAAGGAGTTAGCTGTCCGGTCGTGTCCGCTGACTAGAACCTACTACGGCGTCCAACGTCCTGTCGCCTTCGCGCAGCATTACCCGCCCGAGGGCAATACGGCGGTCACACCGTACCGGCAAGCTGGCAAAGGCACGGCTCGTCGGTCTGAACTATTCACGCACCGGCTGCCCACGAGCGCGAGTCGTGAGTTTGCTGAGCGGCTTGCAGGAAGGCTTCAAGCGTCTCACGATCCTCGGGGAGCATTCTCATAAACCGTATGCCATTCCCCACTTGCGGATCGCAGGTGACCACGGTCGCGGCGATCAAAACGATAGTTCCGAGGGAAAGCTGCAGATCCAAGTTAGTCCCGATGGGGAAAGGAAAGATTGTTTCGATGTAGCAACCGCCCAAGCTCAAATCTGCGGTAGCGCAACGAATCGGGCTGTCGGCGGCGTCAGCGTGTATTTCGACCGGCACGCTCATTGTTATGCGTGCGTATTCGCGGCGGTTATTCGGGTAGTTATTGATCATGGTTTGTACCTTTCTTTGCGCGGTGCAGTGCTCTTGCGCAAACAGGGCAAAGTTAATTTGGACCGCATTGCTCAGAATCCTCGCCGTCAGAAACCGAAGCGACAGGAAAGCCTATTACTGGCTGAGAAATATTAGTATTTAGGAAAATGTTCACGGTCGTATACTCATCCTATCTTCGAGTGGGCAGGAGGATATGGCGCCGACCCTCCGACCGACTTAGTCTTTTCGATGATTTGATTGTCAGGCCTTGCGGGTGCATGGTCGACATGGGCCACGCAATCCCTGCCACTCTGCTTAGCGAGGTAGAGACCCCGGTCCGCCCGATTGAGCAGCGCGGTTATGTCATCAGCTGCTTGGTGAGCTGAAAGTGCCACTCCCATGCTCACGGTGATGCTTCGCGATGTTCCGGAGAGGGCTATCGGCTCGCTGCCAATGCAGGCCCGCAACTCGTCTGCCCTGACCATCGCGGACCGCAAATCGCAGTCTGGCAAGACTATGAGGAATTCCTCGCCGCCACATCTCCCCAAGCTGTCGTAAAGGCGCAGTTTCGACCGAAATCGTCTGGTGATCTCCTTAAGGGCCTCGTCTCCGAAAGGATGACCGAGTGTGTCGTTCACATCCTTGAAGTGGTCAACGTCAGCCATGATGATGCTGACCGGCTTACGGCTTCGCTTGGCTCGGTCTAACTCGCGACGGAGGGAATCGAAGACTTCGCCGCGATTCAGTATGCCGGTCAAGGAGTCGTGGGTCGCGGAATAGCGCAGCGATTCCTTCGCCGACACAAGTTGTTTGTGCAGCTCGACGATGCGCTTGCCTACCAAAAGACGAGCTCTCAATTCCAGCTGATCAAAGGGTTTAACCAGGTAATCGTCAGCGCCGGCTTGCATCGCCTCCAACAAGTCCGCCTTGGCACCTTTTCCGGTCAAGAGGATCACATAGGAGTACGACTTTTCTGCGTCTGCGAGTCGAATCCTGCGGCAGAGTTCGACACCGTCAATGTCGGGAAGCACCCAATCCAGGAGGACCAGCTTAGGGCAATCTGGGCGCTGCAGAAACCTCCAGGCCTCAGACCCGTCTTTCGCGATTAGGAATGGAAGACCCCACTCCTGGAGATGCGAGCTCAGGAGGTGCCGGTAAACTGCCGAATCCTCCGCGACCAGCACTTGTGCCTGGCTAAGTTCTCCGTGTTCCTTTTTCAGCACTTGTTGCAATTGCAAACCCAGCCTTTCATTTAGAACCAGTACGTCGAGAGATGTGTCTTTGTCAGCCGATCACCCGGCGCTCGAAGCGCCTGCTTTCGCTCGATGGAGGGGCACGGCGCGCCTCCTGTTGCACTCCAGTAGTCTCTCGACGGCAGGCGGAGCGGCAGGTTTCGAGAACAGGTAGCCTTGCGCCCATTTGCAACTGACCCGCTTCAGCATCTCGACCTGCTCCTCCGTTTCGACGCCCTCGGCCACAACTTTTAGACCCAGATTCTGAGCGAGCATGACGATGGTGCGAACGATTTCGTGGGTTTCAGGGTCGCTATCCATCCGCGAAACAAAAGCGCGGTCGATCTTCAACGTGTCCACAGGGAAGCGCTGCAGTCGGCTGAGGGACGAGTAGCCTGTCCCGAAGTCGTCGATCTCCAAATGCACACCCAGCGCTTTTAGCTCCTGGAGCACAACGGCGGATTTTTGAGCATCAGCCATGGCTATCGTTTCGGTGATTTCCAGGTTCACGCAATTTGGATCAACACCGCTTTGCTGCAAAATCTGGCTAATCTGCGCGCTCAGGCCGGCCTGCTGGAATTGTCTTGGGCTGATGTTGACGCTCATGGTAAGAGGAGGATCGCCGGGGAAAAGCTCCTGCCACCGCCGCAACTGCCGGAATGAGTCCAGCATCAATTGCTGGTTGATGGAGACGATGACACCGGTCTCATCTGCAACCGCTATGAACTCGCCCGGCATTACGATCCCCTGCGGGCGTTGCCACCGCGTAAGAGCCTCAAAGCCAACAATCTGTCTGTTGCCTAGCGACACAATCGGCTGGTAGTAGACGAGAAACTCACCCATTTCCAGCGCCTTGCGCATGTCCGTTTCGAGTTGCAGGCGCTTGACGGCGCCGGCATGCATTGCGTTGTCAAAAACCTCGCAGCGCGCTTTCCCTGAATGCTTGGCGCGGTACATCGCGATCTCGGCGTCGCGCAGCAATTCCTCCGGAGCCTCGTTACCTATGTGGCCTTTAAAGACAATTCCAATACTCGCCGTGACACCGATCTTGTGGCTGCCCAGCGAGAAGGGAACAGCCAGCTTTTCCTGAATGCGTTCGGCCACTCGGATGGCGTCGCTCGGGTTGCCAAGCTCTTCGGCGAGCACTACGAATTCATCCCCTCCGGGACGGGCTAGTGTGTTCTCGCCTACCGGTAATTCCGGGCTGTCGTCGAATCTCGCCCGCGAGATTGTGTCGGCCCGGCGAAGGCACGCGCTCAGCCGTTGTGCGATCTGGATCAGCAGAGCGTCTCCCGTTGCATGACCGAGACTGTCATTGAAAACCTTGAATCCATCTATATCAATAAACAGAACTGCAAACTTGAAGTCGGCGTGGCGCCGCGCGACGGCAATTGCCCGGCCCATACGGTCGAGAAATAACGCGCGGTTCGGAAGATCCGTCAGCCCATCATGAAAGGCGTTGTGCACCAGCAGATCTTCGGCGCGTTTACGATCGGTGATGTCCCGGTTAACGATCACCAGACCTTCGCTCTCGCCGTTTGGCCCGCGAATCGCGCTGGCTGTTGATTCGAGCATCCTCCACGACCCATCCTTGTGGCGAATGCGATATTCGAGCCGCTCGCCGATGCCGGTCAGCCGGGCCTTCTCTGCCGCTTCCGACACCCGGGCGCAATCGTCTGGGTGAATCTGATGAGTAGCGGGTGTCGCTGCCAGTTCCTCTGGGCTATACCCGAGGATCCGCTGATACGCGGGACTGTTGTAAAGGCGGTGCCCATTCGTGTCCACCACCGCGATCATGTCTGCTGCGTTTTCGCTGATCAGTTGAAAGAGCCTGGTGTTTTCTGCGAGTTGGCGCCGCACACGTTGCAGCAACAGATGCTGATAGACCGTATAAATATCAAACAACAACACCAGCGCGACTAGCCCCCGTACCCATTCCTTCAGGCTCAGCGTGTAAAGCCTGTCTGTAGGCAAGTGAAATCCCGGGAAGGTTAAAGAGAGAATGCCGAAGGTCAGAACCAGGGTGACGGCGACAGCGAATCCCCACAGCCACCACTCGCGGCCCTCGACCTGCCGCATGCGTCGAAGAGGATCCGCAGATCTCGTTTGTGGAAGTTGCCTATTCACTGTAGGACGCGACATACAGCAGCTTGGAATCGCCTTTAAACCGATCAATCGTTCTCGCCTTACAATTTGACCAATGGTTTTTTGACCGGACACTTCTGCTCCAGCCAATCGTGCAGGAGGCCGCGATGGGCTTGCGAAATACTGACAAACTCACAACCGGCTGCGCCATACTGCCGCAACCATAGCACCCTGACCGCAATATCAATAGGCATTTCAGTACCAGGCAATAGCAGGGGAAACGACAACACGTCCCTTAGTGAAAGGAACTCTCTAGCGCTAAGTCCCACGCCCCCCTCGCCGATATTCTCGACGGTTATTGGAACGGAGCGACCGTTCTGATTCTTGGCGATCAACGACCTCATTAGGACACAGCGAGTATGTTGGCGATAGTCTTGTAACAACTTGCAATAGGTTTGCTTCAGTGACTGTGCGCCGGATTCAACAGTTATCGGCTTACGAAGGAGTGAATACGTATTTGGAGCGGAAGTTGGCACATCAGAAACAACCATGAGTGCCGGCTTCTTCGGTCGGCCAAATTGGTTAATGTGTTGCAAGAGTTTGGGAGAATCTTTCTCCCAGTCGACAATAACTAGGTCCGTACTATCCTCCGATAGATACTCAACTGCTCTCGTCAGAGTCGGCAGAACCTTCGTGGAGATGGCCAGATCTCCCAACAGTTGGTCCATAATGCTCACGACGCTCGGATCTCGGGAAACAAGTAAACATTCAAACGCCATATCTTCAGTCATGTTGTCAGACTCCTAAGCCCAACGCGAATTCTGTTGGCAATCGAACACGAGCATTTTGAGCGCCACACTACGCGCGTTTCTCAGACGTAACGGGGAGTAACTGGACCGTCACCGTCGAACCCCGCCAGGAATCTTGTCTTTCGCTACACTTGCGCCTTGCTGCGGTCATCGGGGTGGGCAGTGAGTGCACGATGGGAAGTCTGTCTTCCGCGTTGTTCGTGCGATGCACTGTCCGTGAATTAGACAAAAATCTAGAATTCACACATTACTAAACCTCATCGCGAGCGCTTCGGAGCGCTCAAGTGAGAGCGTGCCAACGAGTTGGACCAGCGACTCCATTTGGTCCCTCACATGCCCGTTGGTCAGGGGGTGAGCGGTTATGGTTATGGGCGACTTTATGAAAGGGCAAGTTAGACTTGACGGCCTACTCTTCAGCAGTGACGTACACATCATTGATGTGATGAGCCCGATTTTGAATAGTTTTGCAATCGAGGCGGAGGTGTGCCCGGACCTCGTATCGGCTCTTAATACCGTAAGGCACCGACGACTTGACGCAATCATCGTGGACTGGAGCGGTGAGGACCCGACTCGCATTGTGCGCGACACTCGTAAGTCATCGCCTAACAGCGACTCGACGATCGTTGCCATGGTGGACCGGGATTCGGAGACTCACGCTCTTTTGGTGGGGGCGAATTTCATGATTCACAAGCCCGTGGACCTGGACCACGCTCGGCGATGCATACGGGCCGCTTACGGAACCATGCTGCAACAGCGGCGGCGCTCGGCGCGCGTCTCAGTTGACATCCCCGTCTTTGCCCGCGTCTCGCATTTGGGAACGCTGGAGGCCCGAATCAGCGACCTGAGTGTCGGTGGGTTGGCTCTGCAGTTCAAGCAACCAATGGAGGTGGATCGCGAAGTGTCTGTGCTCGTTCGGCTTCCGTGCGTCGATAGTCTGATTCGCGTGATCGGCAAGATCGTTAATGCCAATGCCGCGGGCCGGGCCGGACTCCGGTTTTCCTCCATCCCCGAAGAGGATCTCAGCATCCTTGAGAAATGGCTGGCGGCCGAACTGGCCAAGCTGGAGCACGCCGAACTGCCCGCCGAGAATGACACGTCAAAGGGGAACGACAAGTCATGTACCGCTTAAGGCGTACTTTCCTGGGCAATGCCAAATTCCTCCCATCCGGACAGTTGTCCCCAAGCGCGGCGGCGGCTTCCAGAATACGTGATCCGAAGGGGTTTTCTCTTATTGAACTGCTGATCGTGGTTGCCATTATTCTCATTATCGCCGCCATTGCGATCCCGAGCCTGTTGCGGGCGCGCATTGCAGCCAACGAGGCTTCGGCAGTCGGGTCGTTGCGCGCACTCAACGCCGCGCAGATCACCTACGAATCGACCTACCCGACGGCAGGCTACGCGACGGTGCTTTCAGGGCTGGCGGGAACCAGTTGCACGCCGCCGGGAGCGACCGGAGCATGCCTGATTGACACGTTGCTGGCAGGGGGCCGCAAGAGCGGGTATTCATTCTCGCTGACCGGCACTTCGGGAACTCCGACCGCGACCTACCAGTTTATTGCTCTGCCGCTCACGCCGAACCAAACTGGCGTCCGCTACTTCTGCTCGTTTGCGGACGCCGTAGTGCGCGTCTCTGCGATGGCGATTTCGATCTGCGATGGCAGCGTCAGCGCCTTGCAATAGGCTTTGAATGAGGAAAGCGATGAAAATTCTGGTAATTGAAGACAGTTGGTTCCTGCGCCTGGCAATCGAGAAGGTCTTGCAGAAGTGCGGGCACGAGGTAACCGGTGCAGCCGATGGCCAGGCGGGCTTGCGCGCTGCGCACACCGAGTCTCCACAGCTGATCCTGCTGGACATGATGCTGCCTGCATTGGACGGAACCGGAGTGCTGAAAGAGCTAAAAAAGGATCCTTCGACCGCAACAATTCCGGTGATTGTGCTGACTTCTCTATGGCAAGTGAATGAGGCGAAATTAAAGAGTGCGGGGGCTGCGGCTTACCTCGAGAAATCGGCGTTGGACCTGGACAAAGATGCGGACCTTCTTATCCAAGTCGTCGAAGAGGTTGCTGGCGCACGATCCGCAGGCGCGATTGGGCGCGCCCGATAGCCCTCGCCTTTTGGCATCATTCCGTGTCTATGAATAGAAGGCGCAAGCGAGGGCCTTGAGCTCGCTGAACCATTCTTACCGCAGTCAATAGAAGGGGTCAGCGAGAATCCCGGGCGTCAGCCACGCACAATATACGACATGCTTGCCTGCTCCCAGGAGGCGAGGCGCGGTAAAGGTCGGATTCAGTACTTTGGTTACAAGTAGGGTGATGGCAATCACACACTAGTCGTAATAACGTGTTTAATACTTATACGGTAACATCGTGTAAGACTTGTAACCACGATGGATCCGATGGCCTGGTTTGGCTTTGTTTGGCCCACGCTTTTGAGAAGGCGGCCCCTCCTCAGCAAGGCCGGCTATTTTCTACGCTGACTACTCCCAATGCCTCAAGGTAGGTGTAGTAACGCCCCCCCGAGCGTGACAAGGGAGAGAACTGTATGGCTGCCGAGGGCTCAGTCGCACCCAGCGATGCTGGTTCGGACCGGAACCGCAGCCATATTGTCATTGCGGCGTTGTTGTTCGCCATCGCGGTGCAAGCGGCCGGCTTCTTGTGGTTCGGGATCAACCACCGGGGATGGCTGTGCTCACAGGTTGCGCAACTCGCGGCAAGTTTCATTGCCGTGGCCTGCACCATCCGCGCATTCCGGCGTTCCAGCGGTTTCGCGCGTTACTTCTGGTTTCTTTTCACGACTGCCCTGGCACTGTGGGAGGCCGCGAATTTCGTGTTCCTTGTCACCACTCTGTTACCCGAGTTGGCTTCCAATGCGCAGAGCGCCGATACCAGCGCGCTCCTCGCCTTCCTGTATCGTGGCTATGGTGTTCCGGTCTTCCTCGTTCTTCTCGCGAGCGAGAGTGACGAATACGACGATTCCCTCACGCTTCTCGATTCAGCGCAGGTCAGCGTCGTCATTCTCGCGCTGTACCTGGCGCTGTTTTGCCTTTCCTTGGCCAGCCCTGTGCGCAGTGCTCTGGTTGCGAACGCCGCGCTCTTCAGCAACGTCGAAAACGCCTTTCTGACCATTGCTGCCGCTTTCCGTTGGAGACTCAGCCGGCCTACTGCGGAACGCCGCTTGTTCCGCGGGCTGTTCTTGTTCCTGCTGGTTTACCTGGTAATTTCCGGTATCGGCAACTACGTCAGCCAGCATTTGGCAAATGTCCTGGCCGCCGGGATGGATCTGTTCTGGACGATCCCCTACTGCTTGGCAGCAGTCATAGCGGTGAGATGGACCATGCCGGAGTCGGCGGAGGTCTCGACGGAAGCCCCGCCTTCAAGCCTCGGGAGGTTTTTGGCGAAGAACCTTGTGTGGAGTCTCGCCGTTGCTTGCGTGTATTTTCTGACCGTTGCACTCGGCGGTTGGCATCACATTGCCGGAAGGATCGCCGTTGGAATATCACTCCTCTTGTACGCTCTTCGTCTCTCGATGACCCAGCACCGGCAGGCTCAGACGATCGAACAACTCACCGGCGTAAGACGCGAACTGTCTGAAATCAGCCGACAGAATACGACAATTCTCGAGTCCGCCGGTGAAGGGATTTTGGGGCTGGGTGCGGACGGCAAGCATACATTTGTGAACACCACAGCGGCCCGGATGCTTGGCTGCACGCCGGCTGAACTAGTCGGCCGGCCGGCTCATGCCACCTGGCATCACACGTGCGCCGATGGCCAGCCCTTCCCGTGCAACAGGTGCGCGATCTGCTTCACCGTCAGGGAGGGCGGAGTTCATCGGGGTCAGAGCGAAGTCTTCTGGCGCAGGGATGGATCAAGTTTTCTCGCCGACTACGTCAGCAGTCCGATTCTTGAAGGGGGACAGATTACCGGCGCGGTGGTCGTTTTCGAGGACGTGACGAAACGGGTGCGCGCGGAGGAAGTGTCACATCTACAGGCGGGCGCTCTGGACGCAGCCGCCAACACGATCGTTATTACCGATACCTTCGGCAATATCCAGTGGGCAAATCCCGCGTTTGAAACTCTCACCGGTTACAGCTTGAGTGAAATCGCCGGTCAGAATCCGCGCGTGCTAAAGTCCGGGAAACAAGACGCCGATTTCTACCGCGATCTGTGGGATACGATACACTCCGGTAACGTCTGGCACGGCGAACTGGAGAACCGCCGCAAGGACGGGAGCCTGTACGTCGAGGAGATGACCATCACCCCACTGCGATCCCCAGCAGGCACGGTCACCCACTTCATCGCCGTCAAACAGGACATCACCCGGAGAAAGCGGGCCGAGGAACAGTTGCGTCGGAGTGAGGAACGCTTCCGTTTCGCCTTCGAACAAGGGCCGCTGGGCATTGTTAAGGTCGGTGCAGATCGGCGGTTGCTCAAAGTCAACCGGGCATTCTGCCGGATGCTTGGGTACAGGGAAGAGGAACTCCTGGCACGCACGGTCACGGACATCACTCATCCGGAAGATCGGGACCGGGATCGGCGGATAACCGAGAGATTCGCAAAGGGAGAAATCACCGCTCATAAATGGCAAAAGCGCTATCTGAAGAAGGATGGAGAGCCGGTCGCGGTCAAAATTGCGGCCAATGTGGTCCGCGATGAGAGCGGGAGGCCGCTTTACGTCCTGGGTACTGTCGCCGACGTCACGAACGAGAAACGGGCGGCAGAAGCGCTGCGGGAGAGCGAGCGGAGATACCGGCTAGCCATCACGGCCGCCAACGATGCCATGTGGGACGTCGACCTTAGGAACGCGACCGTCCACTGCAACACGACCTTCTCCAAACTGTTCGGCAGCCCCAAAGGCAATGCTGATCCCTGGCAATGGTGGAGTGACCGCCTTCATCCCGAGGACCGGGAGCGCGTTATCGGCACCTTTCACCAAGTCCTTGAGGGACGGGGAACCTCCTGGGCTTGCGAGTACCGGTGCCGCCGCACTGACGGACAGTGGGCCGACATCTCCGATCATGCCTACATTGGAAGGGACGGCTCCGGCAGGGCGCTTCGCGTTACGCGGGCGATGCGCGACGTCACCGAGACGCGGCTGCTCGAAGCCCAGCTTCGCGGAGCCCAGAGACAGGAGGCGGTTGGCCGCCTGGCTGCGGGCGTGGCCCATGACTTCAACAATATGCTGGGCGTCATTCTTGGGTATAGCGATATCCTCGAGACCCAACTTTCGCCACAACATCCGGGGATGATGGGGTTGAGCCAGATCAAAAAAGCAGGGCTCAAAGCAGCCAACTTGACGCGGCAGTTGCTCACTTTCAGCCGGCAACATGTTGCGCTTCCCCATGTGCTCAACCTCAACTCCTTGATCGAAGATTTCAGCAAAATGCTCGGTCGCCTGATCGGTGAGGACATTGAGCTCATCTTCGCCGCCGNNTGGAGCAGGTCATCATGAACCTGGCGGTTAACGCTCGGGACGCCATGCCCCGCGGTGGCAGATTCTCGATCCAAACCTCGAATGTCAAGGTAGATAAGAGATGTGCCGCAGAACACCCTCCTATGAAGTGTGGGGCCTATGTTGTGCTGTCGGTCACCGATACAGGTTGCGGGATTGACCGCGAAACGTTGCCGCAGATATTCGAACCGTTCTTCACAACCAAGGAGCCGGGGAAAGGCACCGGCCTCGGCTTGTCCATTGTCTATGGAGCAGTAAAACAGTGCGGCGGCTACATCTTCGTGAAAAGCCAACCGAACCACGGGACGACCTTCGATATTTTCCTGCCAGTCACCCCGGAAGGGATTACTGCCAAGGAAGTTACCGCCCCGTCCGCATCCATGAGAGGTTCCGAGACCATTCTGGTTGCCGAGGATGAACCGGCACTCCAGGACATGATCCGGATCGTCCTCACGAAAGCCGGGTACACCGTCCTTGGCGCGCGCAATAGTGCTGACGCTCTGTCTCTATTGAACTCAGTCAACGGCGCCGCCGACTTACTCGTCACAGACATCGTTATGCCCGGAGGAATGGGGGGGCGGCAACTCGCTGATGCCGTCTGTGCCATCCGACCGCATATTCGCCTCCTGTTCATGACCGGCTATGCGGCCGAGAAGTTGATTGAACCGCTGCTTACCAGCGGACACGTCCTGATCACCAAGCCATTTGATTCCGACCTCTTACTGCGCAAAGTGCGCGAAACTCTCGATCGAGATAAACAGGCGAGAGGTGCGAGCGGCTCATAATACCGGCTTATTCTGATTGGCGGCGAATCGTAACGGTCCAGAGAAAACGGTCCCGCTAGGCGAACTGATGGGCATTGAATAATTTCCGTAGCCTAGAGCATCACTTACGGGGCCTGGATCAAGTTCAGAAGTTGTTCCTCCACATTACGACAGTAATGAAGAGCGCCACAAAACGATAAAGGCCCCCGTCCGAAAAAACTACAATAACTTAGAGACTTCTAATGCCTGGGGCGGCGTAGAACTGTTTCTCTTGGGGAGGTCCGTGACAGTTCATGGGCGATAGTCGCATTCTGGTTGTTGATGACGAGCCCGATTTCCTCGCTACCGTCCAGGGTTACCTGGAGGAACGCGGATTTGATGTCTTGACCGGCAGTTCCTGCCGCCAGGCCGAATCCATGTTCGCTTCCACCAAACCGGATGCTGCTGTGCTGGATTACAGCATGGCAGACGGAAACATCCTCGAAACATTGCCCCGCCTGCACGCACTCGATCCCTCCATCCCAATCGTCATCATGACCGGCCACGCCTCCATCGAACTAGCGGTGCAAGCCATTAAGTTGGGAGCCGAGCATTTCCTCACCAAGCCGTTGGATATGCCAACGCTGGTGGTGATGCTGGAGCGAAGCCTGGAAAACCAGAGGAACCGCCGCAAGCAGGCTTTCAACCAGGCCCGGTGCAACCGCGACGGCATCAACCCGTTTCTTGGAACCAGCAACGCGATCCGGGCGCTAGCAGAAGTCACCGCCCGAGTCGCCTCCGCAGGAAGCCCGGTATTGATCCATGGAGAAACCGGCACTGGGAAGAGTGTTCTCGCCCGTTGGATCCACGAACATAGCACCCGTGCCAAAGAGCCGCTGGTGGACCTCAACTGCGGGGGCCTTACACGCGATTTTCTCGAGACGGAACTGTTTGGCCACGAAAGAGGCGCTTTCACCGGAGCGGTCCAAACTAAGGCTGGGCTTCTGGAGATTGCCCATAAAGGAACTCTCTTTCTGGACGAAATCGGCGATGTGGACCTGCAAGTTCAAGCCAAGATTCTCAAGGTTCTGGAGGAAAAGCAGTTTCGGCGGTTAGGAGATGTACGGGACCGGCGGGTTGACATCCGGCTCGTGGCTGCCACGCACCAGAACCTGGGCCAGCTCATAAGAGACAATCGTTTCCGCAGCGATTTGTTCTTCCGCATCAGCACGATTCCCCTCTCTGTGCCCCCCGTTCGCGAGCGCTTTGAGGATATGCCCATGCTGGTAGACCACCTGCTCGAACGACTTTCTACAGAACTTGGCTGCGGCAAGGTAGGAATCACCCCGGAGGCAATGCGACGCTTGCAAAGTTATTCCTGGCCGGGAAACATCCGTGAAATGAGGAATGTGTTCGAACGCGCGGTGCTGTTAAGTGGGAATCGGATAATCACGGAGAGGGATCTGCATTTTGACCAGAACGACTGGCCCGAATCCACGACCGACAACCTCGGCAAGACCTTGGAACAGATGGAGCGCGACCATATCAGCCAGGTTTTACAAGCCGAAGGCGGTCGCATTGAAGCTGCCGCCAGACGGCTCGACATCGCGCGCAGCACTCTTTATGCCAAGCTTAAACACTACAAGCTCGACGCTGCTGCTCAGGACGCTTCTGCCGGGTCATAGTCGCGTGTTTTCGCGGCCTTCTGTAGTTGGGGACTTCGCTCCATCAGCCATCAGTCGTCACGCGATCAATTCCGCGTCAGGCTCGTTCGCACTTCGACCCTGCAGTGGTCTTCTATACCTCCCAATCGGAGGCGATGCCTTGGACTGTGTCTCAACATCTGCCCTTGGTTCTCGTACCCGAAGCAGCTGTCCTAATTCGCGGTGGCCCAACCCGGAGCTTGCGGTGCGTTTTCAAAAAGGGTTTCAGCGACACGGTGTTCACAAAGCGGCGCTGGATGCGAGGATCGGAGGTTTAGGTACACACATCGATGCGTGGACTATCCTTAGTTTGTACGGGCTTGGACCCAACTTCTGCACTTGTTCTGTGAAACTTCGGACAACCTGAGCGAAGCGCGGGCCATCGGCGGCGGACACCCACTCCAGACGAAATCGTTCTTCTTCAATGCCGAAGTCGGAGAGCGTCAGGCGTATGGGCTCCGCCCTTTGTTCCGCTTTTTTGTAGCCGTCCTGATAATGGCAGTCGCCAATGTGGCACCGCACATGAGAACGCCATCCGCGCCCTTGGTGAGAGCTTCAATGACGAGGTTGGGATGGACCATGCCGGAGCACATCACGCGAATCACGCGGATGCTCGGCGGGTATTGAATTCGGGACACGCCCGCCAAATCGGCTCCGGCATAGGAGCACCAGTTGCAGCACAAGGCGATGATCAGAGGTTGAAACGTCTCAGCCGGCGGCGCGGCCGCCGCGGTTGAGGCTGATTGCATGCTGTTTTCTTCCATTACGCCACCTCCAGGGCTGCCTCGATTTGTGCGCGGATCTGATCAAGCGTAAATCCGCGAATGAAGATACCGTTCTTGGGACACGTTGCCTGGCAGCAGCCACAGCCCTTGCAAGTGGTCTCGTTGGCCTCCACCGATTTCTTGACCGAACGCTGCCACATGTAGTCGAGCAGGGTGATCGCTTTGAAGGGGCACGTGTCCACACAATAGGCGCAGCCGTCGCAGCTTTGGTCCACAACTTCCGAGACGTTGGCTTCGAGTTCGAGGGTATCCCGTACCAGGATGGCGGCTGCTCGCGCCGACGCCGCCTGCGCTTGCAGAATGGATTCCTCGATGGTTTTGGGAGAATGTGCCAGCCCGCACACGAAGACTCCATCGGTCATGAAGTCGACCGGGCGCAGCTTCATATGGGCTTCGAGGAAGAATCCCTCGCTGTTCAACGGAACCTTTAGGAACTGTGCGATGGTCTTGTTGTCTTCGTGCGGATGAATGCCCGCGGACAGCACAACCAGATTTGCTGGGATCATCATCGGCATGCCCAGAGTCTGGTTACGCACGACCACCTGCAGTCCGGCGCCATTCCGGGAAACTTCTGGTTTGCTGTCCTCCTCGTAGCGCACGAACACGACTCCCTGCTGGCGTGCCTTGGTGTAGTAACTCTCCTTGACTCCATAGGTCCGGATGTCGCGGTAGAGAACGTACACAGCGGTTTGCGGAGAGAGCTCCTTGATGCGCAGCGCATTCTTGATGGCCTCTGCGCAACAGACTCGAGAGCAGTAGGGGTAGGGATGGTCATTCTCGCGCGAGCCCACGCACTGGATCATGACCACGGTCTTCGGACGGCCGCCATCTCGACAAACGGGCCAGCGACATATGTTCCGGGCCGCGACGATTCGGCCGGCGTGAATTCCGAGGTTTTGCAGAAATTGAATTTGTTTAGCTCGATGCCGAATCGCTCCGCAAGAGCCTTCACCCCTTTTGGCGGCTGTATACCGACTGACAGCACCACGAGGTCGTATTCGCGGGAAAGCTTTCTATCATCCTCGCCGAGATACTTGACGATCAGGTCTCGGGCAAATCTAGCATATCCATAAGGAGGGGAGCACCGTAGCGAGACTACTTCTGACGCGCGTTAAGCTTGTCGAGGGTGCGCTTCAACCCTTCAAGCTTCTGCCCAGCCTCGCCGAGTTTGCCTTCCGCCGTCAGGCGCTGGTAGTCGGCAAGGTCTCTCGCGGCTTCCGCGATGAGTGTCTTGAGATCCGGTGCAGCCTGTGGCGATGCGGCGGATCCCGGTGCGCCTCGCCCCGTCTCGCCCGAGACAGCCGTGGCGGTCGTCGACAGGGGATTTCCGGACGTGGCCGTCAGGGAGGACGCTGCTCCGCCGAATAGGGACGCCATCGCCGACTCGAAGGTCGGCCCGTACGCCAGCTTGTCCTGCAGTGCGAGGACGACAAGCCGCAACTCGGGCATTGGACTGCGTTCGGCCTGCAGGTAAATCGGTTCGGCATACAGCAGCGCGCGCCCGGACGGAATCACCAGCAGCGCCCCGCGCCGCACGTGCGAGCCTTGCTGATTCCACAGTGTCAGTTGTCCGGAGAGCTGCGCGTTCTGATCGATGCGCGCCTCGATTTGCAGCGGCCCGTCGACCAGCCTGGTCTTGGGAAAGTTGTAGACCACCGACGTACCGTACTGCGCGCCGTCACTGCGCCCGGCAATCCAGCCAATCAGGTTATTGCGGTTGGCGGGCGTGAAGGGCAGAATCTCCACGAACTCCTCGCCGGTTTCGCCCGGTAGTTTCATCAGCACGAAGTTAGGCTGCATCACCTGCGTGGTTTGCCCGCCACCCTCGCCCATGCCGACTTCGGTGGCCACCGTCCACAGATCCTCACGGTTGTAGAACGCTTCCGGATCCGTCATGTGATACAGCCCGTAAACCTCTGCCTGTAGTTTGAGCAACAACTCGGGGTAGCGGACGTGCTTGCGCAGCCCCGGCGGCATTGTGGCTGCATCCTTGAACAGAGTTGGAAAGATTCGGCGGTAAGCTGCGATGATCGGATCGTCCGTGTCAAACACGTAAAACGTTGTTGTCCCGTCGTAGGCGTCGATCACGACCTTGACGCTGTTCCGCATGTAATTAATAAGATCGTTGCCGAGGCGGTAGTGGGTCGAGTAAGGGTAGCTGTCTGAAATCGTGTAGGCGTCCATGATCCACGAGAGGCGGCCGTCGTCGCCGAGCACGATGTACGCATCCGGATCGTAGGTAAGGAAGGGCGCCAACGCGGAAACGCGATCGCGTATGTTGCGGCGCATCAGCAGGCGGCTATCCCGGTTCACGTCATCGCTGAAGGGCAGCTTGGCGAGGTCGTCGCGATCGAGTGCAATAAGAACACGGCGCACGAAACTTCCGAGAACGATGCCACCGTTGCCTTCATAGGATGTCAGGTTGTTGCTTTCGCCTTGCGGATAGTTGAATTCCTTCTGCCGCGTCTTCACGTAGACGTCGGTATCAGTCAGCTCGCCAAAATAGACCTCCGGGCGCGTTACGCTGAGACCACGTACCGTGCTTTGCACCGGCATGTTGCTGAGAATCAGTGTGGGCAGGCCTTCCGGCGTGAACCCATTCACCGGGTTCATCGTGATGCCGTAGCCGTGGGTGTAGATGAGCTTCTCGTTAATCCAGTTGCGGCTGCTCTCGGGGAGCTTGTCGACGTTCAGTTCGCGTGCGGCGAGCATGACCTCGCGAGTGGTGCCGTCGATCGAGTAGCGATCGATGTCGATGTCGGGGAAGTCGTAGTAGGTCCGGATCTCCTGAATCTGTCGCAGCGTGTCTTGCAGGGCATGCCAGTCCCACAGGCGGATGTTCTGCAGCGTGGCCTGGTTATTTGCGGCGTCGGCCGCGTCAACAGTGGTCTCGGCGGGGAACTCACGCTGCGCGACCCGGTTCAATCCGTAGGCCTGCCGCGTCAAGTCAGTGTTGTAGACAATGTAAGGCTTCTCGCGAACCAGCTCGTTTGGCTTGACGATGAAGCTGCTCACGTACCACGCGATCCCTTGAACAGCGATATAACAGACTGCCGCTGGAACGATCGCCGCGACCAGCCATACTCCGCGCGGCCCGCGCACGGCATTGATGGCCGCGATCAGCGCACCTAAGACGAGGGCCGCGCAAACGACGAGCATCCCGGTGAGGGTGATGTGCGCATCCGTGTAGGTGACGCCGCCGAAGATCGTATGATCTTCCAGCAATGCCTCGAACCGATCGAGATATACCCGCATTGCGAGAATCAGCAACAAAAACGCAAATGTAATGGACAGCCCACGCCAAGGCAGAGTGACGGACCGACTGAGACGGCCGGCAAGCACACGCGCTCCGCCCGTGATGAGGATGAAGAAAACTGCAAGGCCGCAGCCAATTACGGCTAGTGTAAGCAACCAGCCGACAATAAGCTGCCATGCGGGCAGAGCGAAAAGAAAGAAGTTCAGAGATCTGCCAAAGATCGGATCGAGGATGCCCGAAGTGTGGGGCGCGTACCAAGAAAGCGCTAGCGTCGGCCACTCCGCTGACATAGCTCCGCCGGTGGCAGCGGCGATGACGAGCGAGACACCGAGAGCAATGAGGCGCAGGACACCCTCAACCGGCAGCTTCAACGGCTGTCCGCCGATGTAAATCGTGTGGCCGCTCGGCAAGTCCGGGAGATGCGCCCGCTTCAAAGCCAGGAACGATCCATACAAAATGAGAAAAGTCACCACTGCAAAGGCCGCGAAGATTCCCCACTGAAGGCCCAGTTTTTTCCAGAACACGTCCGCATAGCCAAGCGACGCGAACCAGAGCACGTCCACGTAATATGACAGTGCGGCGCGACCGCCGAAGAAAATGGCGGCAAACACACCCAAGATAAGAAGGAATCGACGACGCCGTGGCGGACGCCGCGGCGGCAAATCAACGAACTCAGGGATTGCCCTATCCACTTTCAGTGGCTCCGTGTAGTCATCCGCATGATACTCCCTCCTCCGCAGGGTATGTCATGACTCGGCCTCTACCGCTCCGTGCGCGGCGGGCATCGTTGTTGTCGAAGGAGTCTTTCCAGGGAAGATGGAACGCGAGAAAGGGCGTGTACATCTCTGCACGCACCACGGACAATCCCGTCAACGAATCGCTGACGAGGTTGCGCCGCATCACCCCCAGTTGGTCGGCAAACGGGAAGCTATCCAGAAGCGCTCCGATCCGTCTATTCTTCGCCACATTCTTTTCCGTTCGAAGCCGAACTCGGCAGAGCCAACTCTCAGGCTTTCTGAGTCATCGCTTCGAGGCTGGTTTGCGTTAGGGGAGTCAGCAGAGCATTCAAATTCGCCAGCACTTCAAACGCGTCGGCTACATAGAGCACGTCTGCTTTTCCTCGCGCCCATCCACAATTCGGATCGAGATTGACCGCGCGACGCTCGTTGATAAATCGCCAGCCTACCACGTGTGGCTCCTCGCCATGGCAACACATGGAGAGGCCTTTGGGATGGCGCGGTGTTGATCCGGTCTGACCGACCTGATTCAGATGAGTCATGAAACGCAGCACCGCCTGACTCTCACCGGTTTGATCGACCAGCGATTTGCTGCCGCCCAAGGATGAGCCGGAGGCCCGCAGAAAATCGAGGATCAGCTTCTCGGCTTGCGCGACATGAGTCTTTCCATCCGACTGTTTCTTGGTCCATCCCGCACCAGCGACAAACAACAAGTCGGCATCGGGCCGAATGGTTTGCGCATCGCTTCCAGGAGCCCGGATGCCGGTAACAACCGTTCTGGCGGTTAACTTTGGCGGGGAGAGTTCTTCGAGTTTGACTGGGCCAGGCGTGCCGGTCCAAGCCGCTTCGCAGCCGGGCTCCAGCAAAACAATCCACGGGCGCGGCTCGCGGCGAATGACCGCTTCGATCCGCTGACGATAGTACCAGCGGGTGGCGCGCAATTCGCCATTGAGCGCTTCGAGCGAAGTAACATGCGTGTCGGCGCATCCATTGAGACGGTAGGCGACTCCCGGTAAGACGCGCATGAAGCGTGAAGATGCGGGCGCGAGAATCAGGTCGGCTGCCGCTGACCGGCAGATTGCTTCCGCGGCGGCGGCGTCGCTCATGTAGCGGGCAGTCGCGAAGTCAGGTCCGAACACGGCAAAGACTTTGTCGGCCCCCGCGGCGGCAATCGTTTCCGCGGCTGCGGCCACGTCGTGTCCGATCAGACCGATGGTTAAGTGGGCGCCAAGTTGACTGCTCAATTTCAAAGCCGCACCCAGAACTTCATGCGACGCTTTAGTGAGCGTGTTGGCGCCTTCCGCAACGTGCGCCAAGAATAAAATATGTTGTGCCATGAGAGTCTTGGTCTCCGCTTTTAGAATCCGGCGCCTGAAGGGCGCCGCCAGTACCGCATTAGCAGCATGTTCGAAAGCATGCCGCGATACGAAATCTGATTTCTTTCACTACTTGCCGATCCATTCGGCAATCTCCTGCGCGATCTGCTCAGACGAAAGGTCTTTGACGACTCGAGTCTGACGCCGCTGTTTCGGCGGGCTGGCGCTCAGGAAGTGCAACCCGCCGACCGGTAGCGGCACCGACTTAGCCCGTTGCAACGCGGGCATTACCGAGCGCATATTGGCCATTCCTACCTGCGGATTGTTGCGTGGTTCGGGCAGATTGCCCGTCGCCCAGCCCAACAAAAGCGGCGGCCCAGAACAGGCCGAAACCTGATGGCGACCTCCCTCGATGCGCTCCAGAACTTCGAACGAGCCATCGGGCTGCGGGTTGAGCTGATCGACACCTTGAAACTGGTCGAGAATATCGAGTCGCTCTCCCACGAGTTGCATGGTTGTGCCCGCGCCTCGCGACGCCGATTCCCAGCCGCCAAATACCAGCAAACGTGTGCGATCAAGGCCGGGGATACTCTGGATCGCTTCGGCTAGCAGTGCGGCCGTCGAATGCGAATCGGCGAAGCCACTGGCACTCGCGTCCACAGGTACAAGTTCAAAGCTCACCCGCTGCGCAATCGTCATCATGACTTGCTGCAGCTTTGCTTTTGGTCCCACACTTACCAGCCAGAGCTTGCTGCCAACGACCTTCGTTGCCAGGTTGGCAGCTTCATACAAAGCATGAGCCGCCCAAGGATCCAGCACAGCCGGAAGCATCATTTCGTTCTTTAGCGCGGGACCGGTTGGGCCGGCGACTGGTTCGAGAGTTTGCAGCGGGTCGGGGACGACGCTTCCGCACACTACGATGTGATATCCGTTTGTCATTCGNNTGGCAGACCTGCGAACGACTTCTGGCGTCTATCCGACCGCATTGGGACAGTCCGGCGCTTCTATCAATTCAACGCGGAGTGCAATCCCCCGGCACCGGCGTTGAATTCAACATTGCCCTGGGCCACATCACCATCGGCTCGGCAATTCCAGAGGCACGCACCGCAGTAAACACACTTCTCACGATCGAAGGCGGGCACGCCCTGCTCACCGTGCGTGATGGCCTGGCCTGAGCACATTTCCACGCAGAGTTTGGTTGCGCACTCGCGGCAAAGCTCGGGACGACGGAAGATCACATGGTTGGCAAAACCCGAAGGCGCCTGTACGCCTCCGCCCATGAGTAGGGCATCCTGATGAGAGATCAGCAGCTTGCCATCCAACGGAATCTGCGGCCAGCCACAACGGTCCATGATGCGGTCATGCAGCGAAGTTCCCTGGATAGCGCACTCTTCTTCTATCTGCTTAAGTTCGGGCGCAGAAATCCGTGAGCCGTAGGCTTCTTGCAGTGAAGGGAAGCGACGGGACGCCGGGCGCAATGCTGGCGCGAAACGTCCGCCAGTCAAGCCGGCGAGAGACATGCCGATGATTCCTGTGATGACGCCCTGCTGAAACCCGTTGCGCGCGTTTGCCGCGACCTTCGATTCGGCATCGACCCAGCTTTCCCGGCGACGGCGCACGTAGGTTGCTTCAAGCCCTTCACGCGTGAAAGCGCGCCTGCTTTCGGCGAGTTCGATGACCGCCTCGGCCAGTTGCACGCCCGTCGTCCAAGCTTCGTCCACTCCGGAACCCGCGAGAACGTTTGTACTTCCCGAGCCCTCTCCGATGCGGGCGTAACCGTTACCCGCGAGAAATGGTTCGCCGTGCCGGCCTGATTCCTGCAGTGACTTCGCTCCCCATGACTTCAGGGTTCCGCCCTGAAGATAACGCCATAAATAAGGATGAAGCATAAAGTGTTGCAGGTAGCGATAGGCCGTGCGCACCGGGCTGCCGAACCAGGACGGAACGAAAATTCCCACGGAGGCGAGCCGATCCGGATGAACATAAAAGAAGCCAAAGATTTCGGGCTCCGGGAATCCGATCGTGTGCAAGACAGTACCAGCTTCAAGCCCGCTGTCTTCACGGAGTTCAACGACCATCTTCATGCCGAGAGCCCACTCGCGGGACTCATGGCCGGGCGGCATTCCAATGTTTGCGTGCGCGTCGATTTTTCGGCCGACTGTTCCCACTGGACCGTCGCCGATGACGGTGAGCGCAGCGTGCAGATCCATGCCAGGAGTGAACCCTGCCTCGGGACGTCCTTGCAGATCGGTCCCCTGATCGGCAAGACGCACTCCGGTAACGGTGTTTCCTAAGATCAGCGGCTCAGCGACGGGCATACCCGGCCAGATTTGCACCAGGCCGGACGCGGCGACCTGATCGCTGACCCACTGGTTGAATTGGCCCAGCGACAACACGAGGCCATCGTGTTTCCGCATGAACGGCGGCGTGTATGGCAACTCGAAAGCTTCGTGCTTCACACCGAACAGGAAGCCGAGTGAGCGAAGCGCGCGGTCCGCAGCCTTGAACGCGAAGGAACGCCGGGTGGCGCGCCAGGGGTCCAGGAGGTAAACAAGTCTTTCCTTGTTCACCTGAGCCGCCATGGGAATCTGGGTGAGATCGACGTCGGGGAAGCTGCTACGTATGCCGCGAGCCCGCGTGACCGCGCCTGAGACTCCGAAGCCCAGCCCGTCGCCGCGTTCATAGCAGACCACCTGCAAGGGCATGCCGGGAGAGGTCGCGCTCTCCAGTCGCACAGTTCCGTCCGGATTCAACAGGCTGCGGCTGAGGGTAGTCAAAAAACCGCCCATCGCGGGGCCGAAGCCGACACAGGCTATGTCAACTGCCATCTGTTGCCGCTCGATCGTTGGTTGCTCAGCGGCCGAAACTGGGGGAACGGCGCTCATGCGGGATAGTCCAGCGCCTCCGGGATCATGAGCTTCGAAATCGCCTCGGCGGCCCGATCCTTCGCAAGCCGGCAACCGGTGAGGCAGGTGCTGAGCTTTGTTTGTAACGAGAGAAATTGCTCGGCTCCATCGCACTTCGCGCAGGGACCAGCCTTTCTGGGATGCGATCCGTCATTGCCGATCACGTCCAGGCCGTAGGAACCGATTCCAGGAATGATGCCTTCGAGAGAATCCAACTCGTCCTGCAGGTAGCAGCCGCGATAGCCTGGTTCGTCCCATGCGGGATGACGGTTGTGTCCGAATACCAACTCGGCGCAGATGCGGGATACTTCTCCGCCGGCCCGTGCCGACTGTACGTGGCAGAGGTCGCTCATGAAATTCACCAGGCCCGGCAGTCCTTCTGCAACAGCAGGATCGTCGGCGCCGCGTTTTTCCAGTTCGATGGCATCGAGAATCTGGCAGCGCGCCGCGAGCAGCCAACAGAGAGCGTCGGCCAGCGGGAATGTTACGCCCTGGCGTGCGCTTTGGTATAAGCGGCCGCCATCGGCGTCGGTGCTGCCCTGCAAACGTTCGAGTGTCCACAGCCACATTCCCATGGCCGTTGCCAGCGCGCATGCGCCGGTGCCGGGACGCTCGGATGCAACCCCACGCATCTCCTTGATCCACGCCTGGAATTGCGCCCGGAAGAGTGGATTGGTCATGGTGATGGAGAGTTGACGCCGCTGCACTGCTTCGGGTCCTTCGTAGGTTGCTTCCAGTTGCGCGTCCATCCACTTGCTGCCGAGGAAGCCGGGGCAGTCTTCGGTNNCTGACCGCCTCGCGCATCATCTGGGCACCCCAACCGGTGTTCCATAACTTGGTGGCGGGACAAAGAACGTCGGCGAGCGAGTCTAGAAGAACGAAACGCATAAGCGGATCGGATTCGAGTTGTGTTTTCTCCGGTTCCCCTGCTGGCAAACGGAGCAAATTCGCAGCCCTCTCCGCCGCTTCGCGCTGCAACTTCGCGCGCGCCTTGGCGCCCGTGACCCCGCGCGCCCCCAAGATTTTGTCGGCCTC
>PLHN01000011.1 GCA_003139975.1 Acidobacteriaceae bacterium | reverse complement strand
GCCGCTTCCATGATCGCGTCGGCCGCATACGGAGGCGGAACAAAAATGACCGTGGCATTGGCGCCAGTCTTGTCGGCCGCTTCCTGCACCGTGTTGAAGATGGGCCAGCCTTCATGCGTGGTACCGCCCTTGCCCGGAGTGACGCCGCCAACAATCTGCGTCCCATAGGCAGCGCAGGCTTTCGCGTGGAAAGTGCCTTCGCGCCCTGTCAAACCTTGCACGATTAATCGAGTTTTTTTATCAGCCAGGATTGCCATAATTGCTCTCTTTCCCAAAAAACCGTCGTTCGTCGTTCGCGATCTACGGGAGACAGGGCAAGCCGCGTCTCTACTCTTAAGATCGAGCTGCCGCCACTACTTTATCGGCGGCGTCTTTCATCGTCTCGGCGACCACAAAATTCAGGCCAGATTCCTGCAAGATTTTCTTGCCCTCCACAACATTGGTGCCTTCCAGCCTCAGGACCACCGGCAGTTGGATATTCGTCTTCTTCGCCGCCTCAACCACGCCGGTAGCCAGCATATCCACGCGCAGAATGCCGCCAAAAATATTGATCAACACCGCGCGCACACTCTTGTCGCTCAGCAGAATTTCGAAAGCGTGCGCGACCTGGTCGGCGCTCGCGCTTCCGCCTACATCCAGAAAGTTGGCCGGCATGCCGCCCGCATACTTAATAATGTCCATGGTCGCCATCGCCAGACCGGCGCCGTTGACCATGCAGCCCACGTTGCCGTCGAGCTTGATGTAGTTGAGGTTGTACTTCGAGGCTTCGACTTCGAGCGGATCTTCTTCCGTAACGTCGCGCAGTTCCTTCAGGTCGGCATGCCGGAACATGGCGTTGTCGTCGAAGTTCAGCTTGGCATCGAGCGCAAACAAACGCCCATCCGTGCAGCTGACAAAAGGATTGATTTCCACCAGCGATGCATCGGTGTCCAGAAATGCCCGGTAAAGGCTGGTCAGGAATTGCACGGCCGCATTCAGCTGCGTGCCCTTCAGCCCCAGCGCGAACGCAATCTTGCGCGCCTGGAACGGCTCCAGGCCCAGGCCCGGATCGATGTACTGCTTCAGGATCGCTTCCGGCCTCTCGGCTGCGACCTGTTCAATATCCATGCCGCCCGCGGCCGACGCCATAAAAACCGGTTTGCCTTCGCCGCGGTCGACGAGAATGCCGAGATAGAGTTCCTTCTCGATCGGGAGCGTCTCTTCAATCAGCAACCGGCGCACAACGCGGCCTTCGGGGCCGGTCTGGTGCGTGATCAGCGTCATGCCCAGGATTTTGCCGGCGAGTTCGCTGGCTTCGGCCAACGACTTCGCGATCTTGACGCCGCCGCCTTTGCCGCGGCCGCCGGCATGGATCTGGGCCTTCACGACTACGCCCGATGCGCCGGCGTCGAACAGTTCTTTGGCCGCGGCCTCAGCCTCTTCGCGCGTGGTTGCCATGGTGCCGCGCGGAACCGCGACGCCGTACTTCTTCAGGATGCCTTTTGCCTGATACTCATGAATTTTCATAATGATTCCTGGATTACCCTACGACCAGATTCCAAACCGGGAGGAACCGCTTGCGGCTTCAACCGTAGACCAGCAAACCGATGATTTTATAAGACCCGGAGAGAATCGGCAAAGCACATTCGGTCACTCGACTTTGTGAGGAGGGTCACAAAGCCCCAAAAAAGAAATCTGCATCGCCTGACATTTCGAGATCGTCCCATAAGCTCCAATGAAAATCGTCTCCGTCAACGTGGGCCGCCCGCGCTTGCTTTCCTGGAAATGCGGGACGTTCAGCACGGGCATATTCAAAGCGCCCGTTTCCGGCCGTGTCATGCTGCGCCGGACGAACCTCGACGGCGATCGCCAGGCTGATCTTTCGGTACACGGAGGGCCCGACAAGGCTGTATACGGGTATCCCTCCGAGCACTACCATTACTGGAGCAAGCAGCTTCCCGGCCATGATCTCCCCTGGGGAGCGTTTGGCGAGAATTTCACGACCGAGGGCATGCTAGAAACGGGAGTGTCGGTTGGAGACCGTTTCCGGGTGGGATCGGCGGTCGTGATGGGGACGACGCCCCGGTTGCCTTGCTTTAAACTCGCGGCCAAGTTCGAATCCGAAGAGATTATCGAGCAATTCCTGAAGAGCGGGCGCAGCGGCTTTTATTTCTCAGTCATCGATGAAGGCGAGGTTAGCGCGGGAGACGAGTTTCAGTTTCTTGGCGGCGAAGCTCCGACGCTGACCATTCTGGAGACGTTTCGACTCTTCCTGCCGGATTCGAATGACATCGAGTTGCTGGAAAGAGGCGCCCGCGTGCGCGCGTTACCCGAAAGCTGGCGCAAACGCTTTCAGATCAAGCTCGACGCGATTCAGAAAGAACATCAGATTTGAAAGGAACTCGCGAGTGCGGTAGCTTGGAGTTGCCGACATGATCCTCGACGCGCTCCATCGCATCGCCAACCACCGCCAGTCGCTCTCCCGCGCCGAGGCGCGCACGGTGATGACCGAGGTTCTTACCGGCCAGTGCACCGACTCCCAAATCGCCGCGCTGCTGGTGGCGCTGCACATGAAAGGCGAGACGGTCGACGAAGTTGTCGGCTTTGCGGAGGCTATTCGCGGTGTCGCCAGACCGCTCGAACTTCATGCCAGCCCGGTTCTCGATGCCAGCGGCACCGGACGCGACGCGCTCGTCGATACCTGCGGCACCGGCGGCGACACCAGCGGCACGTTCAACATTTCAACCGCGACTGCCTTCGTTGTCGCCGGTGCCGAGGTGCGCGTGGCCAAGCACGGGAACCGCGGCGTGACCTCCAAGTGCGGGTCCGCCGACGTGATGGAAGCGCTGGGCGTGAACATCAATCTGCCCCCCGAGCGCCTGGCTGTATGCCTGGAGCAGGTTGGGATTGCGTTTTTGTTTGCGCCGGCAATGCACTCGGCGATGAAGTATGTGCAGACCGCGCGCCGCGAACTGCGCCTGCGCACCGTCTTCAATCTTCTGGGCCCGCTGACCAATCCAGCGCGCGCCAACTGCCAGGTCGTAGGCGTCTATGCCGTTGAACTGGTCGACAAGCTTGCGGAAGCGCTCAGCATGTTGGGCCTGCATCGCGCGCTAGTGGTGCACGGCAGCGACGGCCTCGACGAGATCACGATCAGCGGGCCAACACGAATTGGCGAGGTGCGCGACGGCCAGGTGCACACCTACGAAGTGACGCCGGAGGAGTTTGGCTTGCAAAGGGCAACGCTCGATGACATTTCCGGCGGCGACGCCCAGTTCAACGCGAAGCTGATTCAGGAAGTGCTTCAAGGCAAGAAATCGGCGCGGCGCGACGTCGTCCTGCTGAACGCCGCCGCCGTCCTGATCGCCGCCGGCGCCGTCCCCACCGTAACCGGCGACCCGCTCGCCGCCTTCCGCGCCGCCATCGCGCTGGCCGCCGCCGCCATCGACTCGGGCGCGGTCACCGCACTGGTGGCTGCGCTCGCCGAACGTTAGGCAGCGTTTGGTGAATCAGCAATTCGCGGTCGAACCAGCGAAAAGCGTACCTCGGGGGCTAGGTAGTGTCTGACGAATCGAATTTTCTGAGATAGAGCCTGATGAAGGCGAGCATGATCATGGCGAGGAAGCATTTTGGGAGCTTGTCGAAGCGTGTGGCGACGG
>PLHN01000450.1:1552-14701 GCA_003139975.1 Acidobacteriaceae bacterium | reverse complement strand
TCATAGGCCGGATCAAAGCACAGGATGTTCATGTCGAAGCCCGCGCATTTCTTGATGAAGGCGAGCCCGATGCGGCCGGTGCCGATGACGGCGACGGTTTTTCCCGTTACTTCATCGCCAAGAAACGGCAGATACGGATGCCAGTAGTCCCATTTGTTTTCTCGCGTCAGGTGTTCGGCAGACCACATCTTTCGGGCGAGATAGCCCATCAGGAAAAAGGCGAATTCGGCGGTTGCCTCGGTGAGCACGTCGGCGGTGTGGGTGAATGGGATTTTGTAGCGATTGGCGTCGGCGCGGTTGATGTTGTCGAAGCCGACGGCGATTTGCGCTACCACCTTGAGCCTGCCGGCTCCGGCGGCGAATATTTCGGCATCGATGGGATCGCGCAGGGTGGTGATAAGGCCGTCCACGCCGGACTTTACTTTTTCGATGATCAGGCTCTTGGGCGGGGCTTCAGGTTTGGGATAGACCTCGAGCTCGTAGCCGTTTTGGCGAAGGATGTTGAAGGCATCCCCGATGTCGCAGGTGGCGAAGACCCGGAATTTTTGAGTCATGGCTGTTTGCAGTCGGCGGCGTCTTTCGCCGGAACGGGATCGGGGCACCAAAAATCGGAAAGACTACCCCACCTCTGCCGCGAACAGTGTAACGCAGTCAGGATTCCGCAATAAGATCTCGATACGTCCACTGTACCGGATGAGTAGGGGGCATTCGGCTGCGCGGCCGCTGCGCTTTGCGCAGCGACCACTTCGCTTAGGAAGACTCGCTATTTCGAGACAAGTTGATTACTGATGTCGCGAATCTGCGGGACAGCAGACTAAGTTCCGGTGGCTTCGGGGCGGGGAGCTACCGACGCGGCTTGCGCGTGGTGCCGAACATCGGCGCCCAGAACCCAGAAAATCACATCTTCTGCGATGTTCGTAGCGTGGTCGGCTACGCGTTCAAGATTGCGCGCCACCAGCAGCGCATCCAGCGCCTGCTGAGTGACTTGCGGCTGTTCGTTCATGATTCGCACGAGGACTATAAAAGCTTCGTCGCGCATGCGATCGACGACGTGATCCATCTCCAGAACGGCTTGGGCGAGCTCGGCTTTGCCCTCCACAAATGACTCTAACGACCGGCGCACCATGGCGCTGACGGCGCTTGCCATGCGTGGGATATCGACGGGCAGCTCAACTTCCGGAAGCTCAATGAGGTCCATGACGCGCTCGGCAATGTTAACGGCCTGGTCGCCGACGCGCTCCAGGTCAGCGTTGATTTTGGTGACGGCGAGGATGAAGCGCAGGTCGACAGCAGCCGGCTGCTGTGTGGCAAGGATGTCGAATGCGAGTTCGTCGATCTCGCGCTCGGCGGCGTTGATGAGGCTCTCGTTTTCGAGAACGAGCTGGCAGCGGGTGAGGTCGCGTTCGGTATAGGCCTGTGTGGCGCGATCAACGGCCAACTCCGCAAGACCACCCATGCGGAGTAGTCTCTCCCGAAGCTCCTCCATCTGTTGTTGAAAGCGAGTGCGCATTTAGCCGACCTCTTTATCCCAATCTGCTTTATCCGAATCTGCCCGTGACGTAGTCTTCGGTCCGTTTGTCGGACGGATTCGTGAATACCTTCTCAGTTTTGTCGAACTCGATCATCTTGCCGAGAAGGAAAAAGCCAGTAAACTCGGCCACGCGGGCCGCCTGTTGCATATTATGCGTCACAATCACGATCGTGTACTGCTCTTTTAATTGAAAAATGAGTTCTTCGATTTTGCCGGTGGAGATGGGATCGAGGGCGGAGCAGGGCTCATCCATGAGCAGAACTTCGGGCTGTACAGCGAGAGCGCGGGCAATGCAGAGACGCTGCTGCTGGCCTCCGGAAAGGCTTGCGCCGGACTTTTTGTGCAATGAGTCCTTGACCTCGTCCCAGAGCGCGGAACTGTGCAGCGATTTCTGGACAATCTCGTCGAGCTGTTTGCGGTTGCGAAAACCGTTCAGCTTCAGGCCCGCGGCTACGTTGTCGTAGATGGACATGGTGGGAAATGGATTCGGCTTCTGAAACACCATGCCCACGCGCCGGCGCAACTGAGTGGCGGAGGTGCCGTTATAGACGCTGAACTCTCCGATGCGAACCATGCCGTCGACACGCGCTTCGGGAATAGTTTCGTGCATACGATTCAGGCAGCGAATAAAAGTGGATTTCCCGCAGCCCGAAGGGCCGATCAGAGCCGTCGCGTGGTTCGCCTGCACCGCGATATTGATGTCGAACAAGGCCTGGGTCTTGCCGTAGAAGGCATTCAGGTGCTCGACTGTAATTCCGACTCCCATGACTTATTAAGCTCCTGCCAGTGTTCCGCGCCGCACTACGATGCGAACGGCGGCCACGGCACTGACGATCAGCACGATTAAGACTAACGAACCCGCCCATGCCTGGCGATGCCAATCATCGAAGGGCGAGAGGGCGTAGGTATAAATTTGCAGGGACAGGGCTGCGGTCGGCTGGTCCAGTCTCCAGTTCCAGAATTGGTTTCCAAAGGCCGTGAACAGCAGCGGAGCGGTTTCCCCGGCGACGCGGGCAAAGGCCAGCATGACACCAGTGATCACACCCGAGGTCGCGGTTCGGAGCGTGATCGACAGTGTCGTGCGCCAGCGCGAAACACCCAGGCCGAAAGCTGCTTCGCGGATTGCCTGAGGAACGAGCAGCAGCATTTGTTCGGTGGTTCGCGCAATGGTGGGAATCATCATGATGGCCAGAGCGACGCCACCGGCCAGCGCCGAGAAATGTTTTTGCCGCATCACAACCAGTCCGTAGGCGACAATGCCGATGACGATGGACGGAACTCCATTCATCACATCGGAGACAAAACGAACTGCGTCGCCATAACGATTGCGGCCATATTCGGAGAGGAAGATGCCGGCGCCGATTCCCAGCGGAACACCCAGCAGGCTCGCGATCGCGAGGATGACTCCGGTGCCGGCAATTGCGTTGGCCATGCCGCCGCCTGGCTCGCCCACAGGCTTCGGGGTCTGGGTCAAAAAGGCCAAGTTGATCGACCCGAGGCCCTTGTACACCAGATAGGCAAAGATGGCAAAGAGCGGCGCGAGAACGATGAGCACCGTCAGGATCGAGACACCGGTCATCAGACGGTCCATGGCGCGCCGGCGCCACGTGATCGGCGGAATTACGATGGCTGCCGAATTGGAGTTCGTATCAGGCAATGCTTTTCGCCGGTTGGCCTCGGGTTACACTCCAAACCATGATTCGTGCAAGCGCGTTCACGACGATCGTAACCAGGAACAGCGCCAAGCCGATCTCGATCAACGCGGAAAGGTAAAGATCGCCGGTAGCTTCGGAAAATTCGTTGGCAAGCACGCTGGCCATTGAGTATCCGAAGGCGAACAGCGATTTGGCGATCTCGGGCCGATTGCCAATCACCATCGTAACGGCCATGGTTTCGCCGAGCGCGCGCCCCAGGCCAAGGATGATTGCGCCAACGATTCCGGCGCGCGCGTTCCGCAATACACCCAACCGGATCATTTCCCAGCGCGTTGCGCCGAGCGCGAGCACGGCCTCGCGCTGATGCTGCGGGACAACCGTCAGCACCTCGCGCGTGATTGAGGAGATGATGGGAATAATCATGATCGCCAAGATTATGCCTGCGGTCAGAATACTGTAGCCATAGGCCGGCCCCGTGAAGAGGCCGGTCCAGCCCAGCGTTTTGGCAAGGATGGGCTGGACAAACGTGCGCATAATCGGGACCAGCACGAAAATTGCCCAAAGGCCATAGATCACGCTCGGGATGGCGGCCAGCAATTCGGTGGTGAAAGAAAGAACTCCCCGCAGGCCGACCGGACACATTTCGGTGATAAAGACCGCGACACCGACAGCCAAAGGAACGGCAATCAGCAGCGCGAGGAGCGAGGAAACCAGCGTGCCAAAGATAAAAGGCAGTGCGCCGTATTGATCCTCGACCGGATTCCAATCGGATTGACCAAAGAACTTCCAGCCAAATGCGTGCCAGGAGAGCTGCGATCCGACGACGAGCTGATACACAATCAAGCCGAGAAGAGCAACCACGGCGAAACCACACAGGCGCATGGCCCAGCCAAAAAGGGCATCGGGAACCTCGCTGACTCTTCCCTGCAACAACGGCGCTGTGGTTTCGATTTTCAGTGCAGCCTTTGGTCCTTGCTCTGGTGACCTTTGCTCCGGTACCCGAGGCTCCGGATCGGGAGCGCTAAAACGCGGCCGGGGCAGAGCTTGATTGGACATGCGTTTTCAGCCTACCAAAGGGTTGTTACAAATCCGTTAAAAATACGCAGCGGGCAGAGGCTCACTCTGCGGTCGTTTTTCCTGTGGAAATTAACTTTCAGTACTTACTGAAGGCCTCAAGCTGCCCCGAACCCGAACGATTGGTTTGGCTCTCGGCACGTAGCGCGCAGGTAGCCCTTGCGCCCCGACGTTGGATTATGAGATGACTGATCGTTAACTCCATGCCCACGTTTGCGGCTATCGACATCGGATCGAACTCAGTGCGCCTGAAGATTGCGCGTTTGCAAGGCGGGCGCCTTAAAGAGCTGCACGAAGACCGCGAGGTCACGCGCCTCGGCGAAGGCGTGTTCAGCGGCGGGTTGCTTTCCCCGGAGGCAATGTCGGAATCGATCCGCGTATTACGGCGGTTTCATCGAGCGACCCAGGAATGCGGGACCGATACCGTGAGGGTGGTCGCAACGGCTGCCCTTCGCGACGCCCGCAACTCGCGGGCGTTTCTGGAATGGGTGCGCACCAGGACAGGATGGACGGTCGAAATCATTTCCGGCGTTGAAGAAGCGCGACTGATTCATTTGGGGATCGTTTCCCGCAGCAGACTGGGGGTTCGCAGCGTTTTGCTCGTGGACCTGGGCGGTGGGAGTTGCGAACTGACTCTCTCTCGCGACGGGAAGATTGGCGACACGGTGAGTCTTTCTCTCGGGGCGGTTCGCCTGACGGGCGAATTCCTGAAGCATGATCCGCCGCGCAAGAGCGAACTAAAACAGCTGCAAGGGTTCGTCGGACGTGGGATTGTTCGCATTCAGGACCGCATCCGTTCCGCGCGCGTAGGCGCGGTGATTGCGACTTCGGGGACAGCGGCGGCTCTCGCCAGCATCGCGAGCCATCTTGCGCGGCGCAGGCGGCGTCAGAGCGGGGTTATGGTAACGCGCGAGATCATGCGCAGAATCGTAAAACAGCTGACGCGCACGACCCTTGAAGAGAGACGGAAGCTGGTGGGGATCGGCCCGCGGCGAGCGGAAATTATCTGCGCCGGCGCGGTGGTTTATGCCGAATTGCTGGAGCGATGCCATTTGACGGGATTTCGTTATTCGCCGCTTGGGTTGCGAGACGGAATCCTGGCCCAGATGGCAGCGGAGTATGACCGCAGCACGCGTTCGGGACGAGCGGTGGAAACCGAGCGGCGGGAGTCGTTGCAGCGCGCCGTAGAACATTACCGCGTTGATATGCACCATGCCACGCAGGTCCAGGAATCTGCACTGCTTCTTTTTTCGGCTTTGAAATCGGTACACCAGTTGCCGCCGGAGTATCGCGAATGGATCTCGGCCGCGGCGTTGCTCTATGAGGTAGGCGACTATGTCAACCGCGCCGGACACCACCGGCACACGTACTACATTATTTCGAACTCTGAGATTCTGGGATACACGCCGCAGCAGCGCCGGATTATCGCGGCGATTGCGCGTTATCTGGGAAAGTCGCGTCCCACCCCGGGTGACGGCCCGATGAGCGTCTTGAGTCCGCAGGAACAGGCGGCAGTGACGAAGGCGTCGATGCTGCTTCGCATCGCACGAGCCCTTCACATGAATCGGAGCCAGTCCGTGGCCCACACGGGAGTGTCGGCCCGCAATGGCCGGGTATCGATCAAGCTTACGCCGCGGGGAAATACCAGCCTGGATCTGGAAGTGTGGGCCATTGAAAAAGACGGTCCCTATTTCCGCGAAGTCTTTGGCCGGGAACTCTCGGTCGCGGCAGCATGAAGTGTCCGCAGAATGCGCGGCGTGATGCACCAACTTAGGGAACCTGCATTCCGGCGCATCTCAACCTTTGCGACCGCTCCTTTCTTGAGTTCGATTACAGCTTCACAGCCGCTATCGCTAATCACGCGCCCCAGAAAGTCGCGCAGGTTCGGATTATGGCCGACAACCAAAATAGAGTCCTGGCGGGCATGTTTCTCGAGCAACTTCTGAAAGTCGGCAAACGTTCCTTCCGGCCGCAGCACGTTATCGGTCACCAGCTTGCCTTCGTGGCCCATTTCGTTTCCCACCAGCGCGGCAGTTTGCGTGGAGCGCTTCAGCGGGCTGGAAATGATGACGTCTACCTGCACGCCGAGAGCGGCAAGGGCGCGCCCGATATAACCGCACTGCTCAATGCCGTCCTTATCAAGGGCGCGCTTCTCGTCTTTCTTTGCGTTGAGCATGTGCTGCCCCGCGCTCGCGTGCCGTAAGAAATAAACAAACATTCCGATTCCCTATTCCTTTCTGACCGCAATTCTCGCGGGCTGCTTCGCCACGGGTTCGGGGATCTGATCTGGAGAGCTTTTTCCTCCTGCCAGCCCGATGAGAAACTCCTGAGCGCTAAATGCTGCCGGGCCGCGAGGAGGCTTTTTGCTCCTCCCCTTCGGCGATTGCCAGGGCCGCAAGTACCGTCCGTCGGGTTGGAGCAGCCTTGCTTTCATGTTGTCGGCAAGATAGACCGCCAGAATCTCGTGGATGATCCTATCGCGCAACAGCGGATCTTTCACCGGGAACAACACTTCGACGCGTTCGTGGAGGTTGCGGGGCATCCAATCGGCGCTGCCGACGAAGACCTCGGGCACTCCTCCGTTTTCAAAGCAGAAGATACGGCTGTGTTCCAGAAACCGGCCTACAATGCTGCGCACCCGAATTCGGTCGCTGAAGCCGCGTATGCCTGGTCGAAGCGTGCAGATTCCACGCACCAGCAGATCGATCTCGACGCCTGCCTGCGATGCACGGTAAAGAGCCTGAATGATGTCCCGATCCATGAGCGAGTTCATTTTGGCCACAATTCGTGCGCGACTTCCTTGCTGGGCGTGGTCCGCTTCCCGTTCAATCAGCGCAATGCACTTTTCCGCTAGATCCAACGGTGCCACCATCAGCGGTTCATAGTGGCTATGCTCTGCATAGGCAGTTAGGAAGCTGAACACATCATGGACGGCCGCCGTAATCTCATGGTCCGCAGTCAATAAACTTAGATCGGTGTAAATGCGTGCGGTCGCCGCGTTATAGTTCCCGGTGCCCAGATGCGCATAGCGGCGCGCCACGCCATCGGGATCACGGCGCACCAGCAGGGAAAGCTTGCAATGCGTCTTCAAGCCCACCAGACCGTGGAAGACCTGCACTCCGGCGTCCTCCATGCTGCGCGCCCAGCGGATGTTCGAGGCTTCATCGAAGCGCGCTTTCAATTCCACAACCGCCGTCACTTCTTTTTGCGGCGCGGCGGCGATGAGCGCGGGAACGATCAGTGAATGCTCGCTCGTGCGATAGAGGGTCTGCTTAATCGAGAGTACGTTGTCGTCTTCGGCGGCCGACTGAATGAAAGAAATGACGGCATCGTAGGAATCGAATGGGTGGTGCAGCAGAACGTCGTGCCGCCGCAATTCTTCGAACAGGTCGCGCGACTTCGCAGTCAGGCGCAATTCGCGAGGCGCGAAAGGCTGAAACTTCAGGTCGGGGCGGTTTGTTCCCTCGTAGACATTAAATAACCGGGAAAGATTTACCGGACCGTTTACCGGAAAGATCTGCCACCGGTCCAGTTCGAAGACCGTACGCAAGCGTTCGATAATCTCAGGGTCGGCCGACGATTCGATTTCCATCCGCACAGCATCGCCCTTGCGCCGGTTGTGAAGTTCGGCGCGCACGGATTCCAGCAGGTTCCGCGATTCTTCTTCCTGCAGATAAAGGTTACTGTTGCGAGTGACGCGAAAGGCCGCGGAGGAGACGATGTCGTAACCCTTGTACATTCGCGCCGCGTAGGAAACGACCAGGTCGGCAAGAAAAATGAAATCCGTGGTGCCTCGCGAGGGCAGCGGAATCAAACGCGGAAGGGCCCGTGGGACCGTAATCACTCCCGTATAGGTCAGAGAAGAGCGGCGGCGGCGGCGCAGAAGAAGCGCAACGCAAAGCGCCTTGTTGATGACGCGTGGAAACGGATGCGCGGGATCAACGGTCACCGGAGTAAGCAGCGGGTCAAGCTCGCGCTCGCAGTAGTCATCAACGAAGGCGAGAGCCTGCTCGTCTAGTTCGTCGATTCCCAGCACGCGAATCTTCTGCTCGGCCAGTGCCGGCCGCAGGTGCTCGTTCCAGCAGGAATACTGTTCCTCGACAAATTTGTGGGTGGCGTGGTTGATGAGCTCGCGCTCTTCTGCCATGGACAGACCGTCGGCAGTGGTGGAATTTTGTCCATCTTCCAACTGCTGGAGCAAGCCTCCGACCCGGATCTCGAAGAATTCGTCAAGGTTGCTCGCGGTGATCGCCAGAAACTTCACGCGCTCGAGAAGAGGGTTGGCGAGATCGCAGGCTTCTTCCAAAACCCGCCAATTGAATTTCAGCCACGATTCCTCTCGGTTGAGAAAAAGGGCGCGATTGTTCGGTGTGTTCCGAACCATGGGATTAAAAGTGTGCCTTGCTTACTTCGGGAATAGCTTTGCTGCCTGCGATTAAGGCTCTGCTGGACCCTGCACCAGTATAGCAATAGAAAAAGGCGCCAGTTTTGGACCGGCGCCGTCGGTTGTCTGTGCCCGCAGCGGGGCAAAAGGAATTGCGCTGAGTTGGCCGATCCCGCGCCGTGTGGGCGCGGGATCGAGTTGGGTTTTACGGCAAGTAGAAGCGGAACGACGTGAATATCATGTTGTCAATCCCGTTCGGCTGGACGGCTCCTGGGGCGGTTGTGCTGCCTGTAAGAGATCCATTCGCGCCCGCCCAGGTATTGCGCGTCACGTAGGAGTACTGCGTGCCGAACTGGAACCTTCCCCTGGGCCCGCTGTAAAAGCGGTACCAGAAGCCAACGGTCCCCTCCATCACCGCGCGGGTATGGCCCGTGCAATTGCTGAGCGAGCCTGGAACGAACCCGGTGGTCCCCGACGGCCCAGTCTCGGTGTAGCAGCCGTAGTTCGGGAAGTATGGCGACCCGTAACCGACAAACACGGGCAAGGCGGTTGGAGTCGTAGCCTGCTCAATGGCGGTCAGAACCAGGTCCTCATTGGCTGCGCGGCCCGCATATTCCACCCCGCCGTAGCCGTAAATATCGAGTTTCTTCCCATGCCATTCGAGTGTGCTCAGCCCCTGCAAGTTCCGGAGCAGCTGAAGTTTCGCAGCCGCCGACTCCGGTACCCCCGTAGCCGAGAAAACCGTCCCGCTGGAAACGACGGTGGCGTCGGAAAGCCCGCCGGAACCGTATCGTCCGACTCCGTTGCCGCCGAACCCTTTCAATCCAAACGTGATGTGTTTAGCGAAGAGGTTCCAGCGCGCGCTCGCGCCGAAGCCACCACCATTCTTCGACGTGTTATAGGCGCCAGTAGCGTTCGCTTTTCCAGCTACGCCACTGCCGCAGACATAGGCGGTGGCCGCCGGATTGAAGTCCTCGCACGGGAATACGCGCGTGGCGAACCGGTCCACCAGCCCGAATATTTCGTAGTGCCCGAAGCCCGGGTCGAAAGCAATTTTGGCAATAATGTCGGGCGAGGGATTGAAGGAATAAGTCCCACCCGAGTTATAGCTCTTGCCGTCGCCGGCCGCTCCCAACAGGAAATCGGCGGTGTTGTTAAGCGTGGCCAGGGTCGCTTGGGGGTTCTCCAGCGCGACCGCGACCGCAACCTTGTCGCCGAAGCTCTTGGTTGCGCGGATACCATACTGGCGCGCGAAGTTGAAGCCGACGCTGTACGCGGCGTCGATCGTCTTCGGCCGCGCGTCGTTGGTTTTGCCCATGTCGTCGTCTGGAGCAATTCCCTTCGCATCCTCCGTCACCAGGCTCCACGACTGGCCACCCAGGAAGCTCCAGCCATTATTAAACTTGGCTTGCGCCCACGCTTGGCGAAGCCGAAGCGTGTAACCGTTGGTGCTGGTGGAAGTGGAGGTGACGCCGGCCGAAAGAAAGTCGGCGGAGACATAGCTGGACAGATCCACGCTCCCAAGCCGGCCATCGACAAACGTCGTGATCTTCGACTGCCGGCCGGAGCCGTAAAATTCCCCCATCTGGCTCTGCGAAGCTCCGGGCATAGTCAGGTTATTGAAGGGCGTGGATACGTCTGCCGCGAGCGCCCTCGACCGATGGATAAATTCGGCCGCGGCGTATCCACCGGGCGTGATGTTGATGCCCCGGAAACGGATTGTGATCGGGCTCTCCATCTGCTTGTTGAATATCTGTTCAGGCTCCGGCGTGGAGGAGGTCTGTGGCGAATCCTGCAGCGTGAGTACGGCATTCTTCAATACCGGGTTGTTCAGGGCGGAGGTGTTCACCGACTTGAGGTTGGCGACGTCGCTCTGCAGTGCGTCTACTGTTTGCAGTTGCTGGCTCGTCTGAAGCTGCGCGGCATCCGCCTTTGCGGCCGCCTCGGCCGCGGTGGATTGAGCTTGCTGCACCGCCTGGTCCCGGCGTTGTAACTCATCCTGCAAGGCCTGAATCTGCTGCAGGGCTGTGGCAAGACCGTCCTTCAGCGCTTGAACATCAGCGGCGGTGACCGCGGGCTGCGCCGGTGCCGCGGTTGTGGCGGCATCTTGTGGCGTTGGCTTCGGTCCCGCAGAGGTTTGAGCCCAAGCGCCGAACGTCAGTGCTGCAACGCTAAGAGCAGTGACAAAAAGACATTTGATTTCTTTCATGGAATTGCAGTTTTCTCCTTTTGGGGCGATGTCCTTGGGTCCAGCCTTTGTGGCGCGCGAGATGAGCTTCCCCGTATTAGTTCAGCCTTCTCAACCCAGGTTTATTTTTCTTGCTTCGTGCAAACTGTGACCGGCTGCCAGCAAATCGACGAAGCCGAATCCTACTACTAAAATTCAATCAAGTCTATAATATAACTAGACTATATGGACAATATAGCATTTGGCATGCCAGATCCTCCGTCTGCCTGAATCCGGCTAATCGTTTGATTTTTCAAGAAAAAGCCTCCGCCCGGAAAGGCGGCGGTTGGCTTAGGCATGCAAATGTTTTCGTCTTAGTTGACAGCGGTTTGGCGCAGGGACCGCCTTCGCAAATTCAGTTCACTCAACTCAACACATTTAGTGAACTTGCTTAATGGTCGCCTTTACTTTTTCAGCGACGTTCGCGGGCAACGGTGCGTAGCTGAGCTGGGCTGTCATCTTCTGACCGTCCGTGACCATCCAGTTTAGAAAATCCGAGAGAATCTTCCCTTTGTTTGCGTCCTTGGACTGGACCGGGATCAGCAGCCAGGTGAAACTCGAAATCGGGTAAGCCGTCTTGCCCGGCGCATTGGTGATGGAAACGCGGAAATCAGCAGGCATGGTTTTCACCGATGCCGCCGCTTCCGTGACCCCATCGAGCGAAGCCTTCACAAAGTTGCCTGCGGCGTTCTGGACCGATCCATATGTGATCTTGTTTTCCACCGCGTAGATCAGTTCGATATAACCGATCGACCCCGCGAGTTGCCGGATCTGCCCCGCGACTCCCTCATTGCCTTTGCCACCCAAGCCCACCGGCCACTTCACCGAAGTTCCCTTCCCCACGCTGGACTCCCAGTCCTTGCTCACCTTTGACAGGTAGTCGGTCCAGATGTAGGTCGTACCGCTGCCATCGGAGCGATGCACAATGATGATCGACTGGTTCGGCAAGTTCAATCCCGGGTTCGCTTTTGCAATCGCCGGGTCATTCCAGTTGGTGATTTTCCCGAGAAAGATATTGGCCAGCACGTCTGGGGTAAATTTGATTTCCCCGCTCACACCGGGGATGTTGTAAGCGGGCACATCGGCACCGAGTACGGTCGGGATGTGGAGGATCTTGACCTTGGCCTCCTTGAGTTGCTCGTCGGTCATCGGGCCATCGCTGGCTCCAAAATCTACCGTGCCATTGAGCACTTGGCGAATTCCGCCGCCGCTTCCAATCGACTGGTAGTTGATTTGAATGTCCGAGTGCAGCTTGTTGTATTCGCTGAACCACTTCGAGTACATCGGATACGGGAAGGTCGCGCCCGCACCGTTCAAGGTAGTTTGCCCCAAGACGGGCAACGACAAAATAAGAGCGGCGAGCAGCAACGCACAGCGTCGAATCACGCGATGAATCCTCCTTTAAACAATTTTTCGGCGTGTCACGTTTCGTTCTAGTGGCCAATTGTTAAAGGAAGGTTACACCAGAGTGAATTTCTGGTGAACGCGCTTCTCATAAAAGCACTTAACGGGTGGCGATTTTGTCGAGTCGCGCCAGTTCCCGGCCGAACAGCGCGTTATCGGGAAAGTCTCGCTGCAGGCCGAGCAATAATTCGCGGGCTTGCGCGGTGTTCTTTTCGCGCACATAGGCAATGGCGAGCAGGATGCGCGCAAACGGCGCCAGCAAATGGCCGCGCGCGGCGGTCAGCTGCAACTCGGAAATCCCGCCCTCCTTGTCTCCCTGGACACCGCCTACACGTAGGAGCCAACGGACCGGCGCAGCCATCGACCCGATGATGTATCGGCTCACTCCGCCCGCCAGGTGCGCGTCATAGCAGGTCGGGTCCGCCGCCAGCAGTTGCGCCGCCCACGCGGTTGCTTCCTTCGTGTAGTGCAGCGATGCCAGGTTTCGTTTCTCGATGAGCGCCGCAAAGTCGGAACGCAGTCCTGCCGCCAATGTCATCGCTAGCAAGGCGTCGCGATCATGGGGATCCCGTTTCAACCGCGAGTTCGCCAGATCTTCCGCGCGGCCAAGTTGTTGATCAAATCGCGCCCGCTGGGACGGGATCGCCTCATATTTCTTGCGATTGCCGAAAAGCGAATCGTCTTCGTAGAACTGCGCTTCGAGCACGCCGAGGCGGTTGAACTCGGAAAACAGAATGCCTGCGGCCTCGCTGGCCGGGCCCATGGGATTTTCGGGATTTATCTTCTCCCAGGCTTCAAAATCCTTTTGCGCCCCCGAAAAATCGAGATCATAGAGGCGGAGAAACCCATCGTCCAATTTCAACGTAGGAATGTC
>PLHN01000450.1:0-1472 GCA_003139975.1 Acidobacteriaceae bacterium | reverse complement strand
CGCTGGACTTCGAGCGCCAAGACGGGTATAGGCACCGCCCTCAACGCGCATAGCCGGGTTTGGTTCACCCTTAGTCACGGAATTCTCAACGAAATTTATTTTCCCCGCGTCGATCAGGCATGCACCCGCGACTTCGGATTGATCGTCACCGATGGCCGCGCATTCTTCTCGGAAGAAAAGCGTAATTGCACCTTCCAAAACGTGCCCACCGAACCGGGAGTTCCGGCCTATCAATTGGCCAACGCCTGCCACAGCGGCCGCTACCGGATCGAAAAAGAAGTCTTAACCGATCCGTGGCGCAACGTTGTGTTACAAAAAGTTCGTTTTGTCCCGCTCCAGGGATCCTTGAGCGATTACCGCCTGTTTGCGCTGCTCGCTCCCCACCTTGCCAATTTTGGATACGGTAACACAGGTTGGGTCGACGACTACAAGGGAACGCCGATGCTCTTTGCTCAACGCGAGGCTTGCGCGCTCGCCTTAGGTTCGTCGGCGCCCTGGCTCAAGCGGTCGGTCGGATTCGTGGGCACATCCGACAGCTGGCAGGATCTTTCGGAACACTTCCAGATGACGCGGGAATATGACCGGGCAGAGAACGGCAACATTGCGCTTACGGCAGAGATTGACCTTGCCGCCTGCAACGGCGAATTTCTGCTGGCGCTGGGCTTCGGAGGAATCTGGGCCGAGGCTGGCCAACAAGTGATCTCTTCCCTGCTCACTTCCTATGAGAAAACCCGCGAAGACTACGTTTTTCACTGGAGGCACTGGCAGAAGGGTCTCAAGAAGCTGGACGCGCAGCCGCGGGAGAAAGATCTCTATCGAGCGAGTACTGCAGTTTTGCGTTCGCATGAATCCAAGGACTTCCTGGGCGGAATTATTGCCAGCCTTTCGATCCCATGGGGATTCAACAAGGGCGATGAGGATCTTGGAGGCTACCACCTGATCTGGCCGCGCGATCTGGTCGAGAATGCTGGCGGATTGCTCGCTGCGGGCGCGCACGAAGATGCCTTGCGCGTTCTGCACTATCTCGAAGCCACGCAGGAAGCCGATGGCCACTGGGCGCAGAATATGTGGCTCGACGGGCGTCCCTACTGGAATGGCCTGCAGATGGATGAAACTGCGTTCCCGATCCTGCTCGTCGACCTGATGCGCCGCGAAGCTCCTCGATGCTTCGGCGATCCTCAACGCTGGTGGCCAATGGTCCGCAAAGCGGCATCTTTTATTGCTGCTAATGGGCCGGTCACACAGCAGGACCGCTGGGAAGAAGACGGCGGCTATTCGCCGTTCACCATGGCGGCTGAAATCTCTGCCCTGCTGATTGCTGCCGATCTGGCGCAGGAACTGGGCCAGTCTCAGGCCGCCGAATTTCTACGCGCCATGGCGGACACGTGGAACTTTAACCTGGAGCGGCGAACGTACGCGGTTGACACTGATCTTGCCCGGCAAGTCGGCGTGGAAGGCTATTACGTCCGCAT
>PLHN01000113.1:7013-10906 GCA_003139975.1 Acidobacteriaceae bacterium | reverse complement strand
AAGACGCGAGCACCGCGCTGGTGACGGCCGCGCAGAATAACGACGAAAAAGCGATGATCGATATCCTTGGACCCGACGGAAAACAAATCGTCTCGTCGGGAGACGACACCGAGGACGCCAACAGCCGCGCCAATTTCGTGCGGAGATATCAGGACATGCACCGGCTGGTGACGGAACCGGATGGAACGACTGCCTTATACATCGGTGCAGAAAACTGGCCCACGCCCATTCCGCTCGTGAACAAAGGCAATGCGTGGTATTTCGATACCAATGCCGGCAAGCAAGAGATTTTGTACCGGCGAATTGGCCAGAATGAGACATCGGCGATTGCCGTTTGTCAGGAGCTGGTTGCGGCGCAAAAGGAATACCGCGCCACGCACGAGAACGAGTACGCCCAGAAGTTCTTCAGCGATGAGGGACAGCACAACGGCCTTTATTGGAAGGCTGCGGATGGCGAACCTCAGAGCCCCATCGGTCCGCTGGTAGCATTAGCGGTGGCCGATGGCTATGCCCAAAGCCGAAACGGTACTCCGACTCCTTATCGCGGTTATTACTTCCGCATCCTGACGCGTCAAAAGAAAACTACCTCAAGCGGCGCGAAAAGTTACGTTGTAAACGGCAAGATGACCGAGGGCTTCGCGTTCGTGGCCTATCCGGCGGAATATAGATCGTCCGGCGTGATGACATTCATCGTCAACGAGGATGGAGTGGTGTATGAAAAGGATCTCGGCAGGAAGACCGATGTTCTCGCCAAAGCGATGAAGGAATACAACCCCAATTCCAGTTGGCAAGAGACGAACGACCAGCCGGAAGAAAATGCCAGCGCACAGGAAACCAAATAAAGGACGTTCTGTCGCTGTGCTCTGGTTAGAGCGGACTTGTCCCAGTTTAATTGCGCCTGCCTTTTCGCAGGTAACTGCTGTTTCTATTTGACTGCCGGTCTCCTTGACGGACGGGCCGCGGCGATCGCTCCTACCGTCCAGCCAAGCCCCGGAAACAAAGCAGAAAGAGAAACTCATATGACAAGCGCTGAAGCGATGCCATCGTGCGCATCACTATTTCTACGATTTGCGGAACCGATCTTCACATTCTGAAGGGAGATCTTTCGTCGGTGACCGATGGCCGCATTCTTGCCACGAAGGGATTGGCGTGATTGAGCACGTCGGCACCGAACTTTCGGAGTTTCACATTGGAGGCAGAGTCATCATTTCGTGTGTCACTGCGTGCCTGAAGTGCGACTTCTGCAAGCGAGGCATGTACTCCCATTGCCGGCGTTGACGTTGCCATCGAGGCGGTCGGGATTCCACCTATGTTCGACATTTGCCAGGCCATTGTCGCGGCTGGAGGAAGAATTGCGAATGTCGGCGTCCACGGTAAACCTGTGGAATTGCGCATGGAGAAGCTCTGGGACCGGAACATATCGATCGCCACACAACTAGTGGACACGGTGACGGCACCAATGCTGCTGAAGGTGGTCCGCTCGGGCAAGCTGCAGCCGAGTAAGCTCGTAACTCATCGCTTCTTGAACGAAATCATGAAGGCCTACGACACATTTCGAAACGCGCGCTCAAAGTCGTTCTTACGAATGGCACGTCTTGTTGACGACGTTGCTCGCGCGTTGTTTCAGTGAGGGCGCTTGCAATCCTTATTGACACTGAATTGACACTGAGCAATAGCGCACAGTTTTCCGCCCCGTACGCTGTCATAGTTGTTGTAGGGACTCGTCGTAGGTTCCGAAGAATGACGGCAAGTTGCCGTGGAGGCGAAACAAGTGTCCAAAGAAAATTCAGTGGTTGCGATCTACCGACAACATACGGACGCAGATCTGGCGGTCAAAGAGTTGCAGCGTGGCGGCATAGACATGCACAAATTATCAATCGTCGGCAAGGGCTACCACACCGACGAGCAGGTGGTTGGCTATTACAACGCCGGCGATCGCATGAAGTATTGGGGCAAAACGGGCGCCTTTTGGGGAGGGTTTTGGGGGCTTCTGTTCGGGTCTGCTTTCTTCATGATTCCGGGTCTTGGCCCGATCCTAGTGGCAGGGCCGCTTGTGGCATGGATCGTAGGGGCGCTGGAAGGCGCGGTGGTTGTTGGCGGATTGAGCGCGCTGGGAGCTGGCCTCTACAGCATAGGAATTCCGAAGGACAGCATTGTGAAGTACGAAACAGCGCTCAAGACGGATCAATTCCTGGTGATCGCTCACGGAACCGCCGCAGAAGTGGCCACGGCAAAGAAGATCATCGAAAACACGCACCCCCTATACTGCACCCTGCACACAGCCGAACTCGTAGAGGCGTAGGGAGGAAGATCTTTTTCTTCCATCATTAAGAGACTGCGCCTGTCTATCTAGTGTTGCTTGGGCGGCAAAGGCTCTGACACTTTTGGCAACTCAGAGCTTTGCCGACCTTGTTTGAGCTAGACCCTTGTCCATGACATGGCATCACGCATCAATGTTTATTGGAGTGACAATTTATGCTCGCGAGAGAACACAACCACGATGACGAACTTGGGCCGAATTCAGCTGGCCAGTCCGGCGACCTCCAGGGAATATCGGACATAGCCGATGCCGATTCTGAGAGCGTGAAGGAACTAGTAGAACAGGGAAACGCGTTCGAAGCCGAGGCGGTAGATGGTGTGGAGAATGCCAAGGATCCGGACGTGTCGGAGGTGACCACGCGCGAGGTGCCCGAGGACGATGTTCCTGAAGAATATCGGAACGCCAGCTAGGCGCGTCGCGCGGGACCGAATTGCGCCCTGACAGGCACCGTCATCATCCAATCGGCTGAGGAGAACACCATGCCACAGAGTCCGCACAATCGAATCGCAGAGCTCCATAACCTGGCGGCCCACGCTCATTCCGCCGCAGCTGTCGCGCACGGCAAAGGAGATCACATGGCTGCGCACGAACTCACCAAAAAGGCGCATGAGCACTCCATGAACGTACACCGGCTAGCTGAAGAGCTCGCCACGAAGGACGCAACACCCAAAGTGTAAAAATGGTAAATGGCCCATCGGTCATCTGCTTAAGGATCGATGCACTGATGGCGCCTTGCTTTAGCTACTCTTTGCCGCCATGACAGTCCTTACTGTGGCTTCAGTGCTGCAGTCGCTGAGGGCTGAGCCGGCTGGTCTGAGGTTGTTTTCGAAGCGGTCCCCCCTTGCACTTGCTTGTTCGGCGGCACCTCGGTCCCGGCTGGATAGATGAGAATCTGCACCGTCCCCCAACCGGCATCCGAATTCGCGTCTGTCTGTTTGCCTATGCCCAGAGTTTTAAGCTGACTGTCATCGAACCCGAAGTTCTCGACGAGATACTCACGCACCACCATGGCCCGGGCTTCGGTTAGTACCAATTCCTTCTGTGTATCGCCCTCCATGCCAGCGGACGCCACGATTACGGCGAATCCGAAGAGGTTATTTGCCAGGAACTCGCCGCCCGCGTTCAAGGATTTCTGGTTCTTGAGTTTGGCCGAATCTTGTTTATCGAAAAGCTGCTTGGTTGAGAATGTAAATTCCTTGACTGTTGTTCCTTGCGGCAGCCGTTCGATTTCATTTTGCGCCAGCTCCGAGGAATCTTCATAGCCGCGGTTCTTGAAATACCCACGCAAGAAGAAGTTGTGCTTCAGGGCTTCCATATTCTCCTGGAAGTCGGTTACCCCTGTTTGCGCCTGGACCATCATGGCCTGCATGGTGCTCGTTGTTTGTTCGAGGTTGCTATAGAGCTGTTTGTCGTTCACCAGGGCTCCTGCGGTTCCCTGGCCGCCATTGATCTTGGCGCTAATCGAGTCTAGATTGGCAGTCGCCCGAGTGGCGTTCTGAATAGCTTGCTGGCTGCTATCTAGAATGCCGCTCGTCTTTTGGAGCAGAGCTGACATTTCGAGTGGCGGCTGGCT
>PLHN01000113.1:0-6936 GCA_003139975.1 Acidobacteriaceae bacterium | reverse complement strand
TGCGTCGACTTGCCGAGATCCATAATCACCGTGACCTTCTCGCCCGGATTGTGGGGCAACACAATGCTGCGCACGGTTCCACTGTGAACGCCGCCAACCCGTACATCGCCTCCAGCATCCAAACCCGCCACATTGTCGAATTGCGCCTTAAGTTGGTATGTGGAGCTGAAAAGATACCGCTTACTCCCGATAATGAAGACACCGACCACCAGAATTGCCAGTGTCGCAACGATGAAAGCTCCCAATCGCGCCGCTCTCGACATATGTCCCCCTACGAATGCCCTAGAAATTCCCTGACAAACTCGATGTCACTCTTTTGAAGTTCTTCAAAGCTGCCTTCAATCACTACTCTACCGTCGTTGATTAGGGCCAGACGATCGGCAATCGCCTTCGCGCTATGCAGATCGTGAGTCACCACGATGGATGCCATATGATGTTCCGCTTGAAGCTTGAGAACTAGATCGTCAATCTCCCCCCCACTGATGGGATCCAGACCAGCTGTTGGCTCGTCGAGCAGCAGAATATCTGGCTCCAATGCCAAAGCGCGCGCAAGCCCTACTCGCTTCTGCATGCCGCCCGAGATGTCCGAGGGCATCTTTTCCAAATGGCCCTCCATGCCCACTTCCGCCAGAAGTTGCCTCACCCGGTCGCCCTGTTCTGACTTCGACATCGCCTTCTTATGATGCTGCAGTGGAAAAGCCACGTTCTGCTCGACTGTGAGCGAATCGTAAAGCGCGGCGTGCTGAAAGAGAAATCCCATCTTTTTTCTGACTTCGCCAAGCTGGTCGATTCCCATGCCGGCGATCTCTTGACCGAGGATGCGAACCGAGCCCGAATCAGGCTTCTCCAGGCCGATGATGAGTCTCAGCAAGACGCTCTTACCGGTGCCGCTGCGCCCCAGCACTGCGAGAGTTTCACCTCGCGTCACCGTAAGACTAACCCCATCCAAGACTCTTTGGCTTCCAAATGACTTGTATATGTCATCCACAGCAATAGCTGTCGCATCACGGGTTTTCTCCAGTGCGTCCGGTGTCATCGCAATTTGTTCGATGGTTTCCATGCTTGTTTCGCGAGCCCCCTAGTAAGTCTTTACGGAAAGAACAGGATGATGATTTTCACTAGCACAACATCCGCCAGGATCACGAACAACGACGACAAGACGACCGAACTCGTGGCCGCACGGCCCACCCCCGCTGCGCCTCCCCGGGTCCGCATCCCCTGAAAGCACGCGATCAGCCCAATGATCAGGCCAAACACGGCGGTCTTAAGCGTGGGCGGCAACAAATCGTTGAAATCAGCGCCGCTGAAACCCGCATTGATGAACTGGTGTAACGATTGCGGTTCAACCAGCGCCTGCGCCACCCAACCCATTACCACTCCGCAAAAGTCGCCCGCCAGAGTTAGCAACGGTAGCATCAGGATGCAAGCCAGGATACGGGGCGCAGCAAGTAGCCGATAAGGATTTACCGCCGATGCCTCGATGGCGTCGATCTGNNGTCACTTTCATCGACGCCAACTCGGCTCCAATTCCAGCACCCACACGGCCACTTACAACCAAGCCAGTGATGATGGGGCCAGTCTCGTGAATAACGGAGAATACGATTGCGGCGGGCAGCAGCGATTTTGCCCCAAACCGAGTCAGGCTAAAGCGCGCTTCCAAAGAGAGAACGACGCCGGTAGCAGCGCCAGCTAGAGCGACCAGCGGCAGGGACATCGATCCAATCTCATCGAGTTGCCGGAACAATTCGCGGAATTCAAACGGCGGAGTCACAGCGGCGCGCGCGACTTGCCAGAAAAATATGCCCAGATTGCCGAACCACTCGAAGAACGCACCGATTCGGCCCCCGACGAAACTCCCTGTGGAAGCTACGAGCGGCGGCCGCTGCCCTGACAGCGGAGGACTGATTCCTGCTGCGACACCAGGGTCCTGGGCGATCATGGACTCGCACTCGGATCTGGCGCTCCATGCCCATTGTTAAGGTGCATGCGAGAGAGCAATGAGTGTGGTCCGCTATAGAGGAATTCAAGGCCGATGTTCGCGCCTATATACCCAAGCAGGCTGTAGTTGCCCATTCGGAACGCATCTTTGTAATCGTAGCGGCCGGGATACCACCCATAAACAGCCGTCATGGTGCCCGCATACGGCGCAACCAGATCGGGAAAGGAAAACACGCGATGGCCATCGTCGCCGCGGCGTGCGACAAAAGTAGAGATAACCGCGTGTCGCAGCCGAGGAAACGCGCCTTTACACTCACAGCGGTAATACAAAGTGTCTTCGTGAAAGGCTTCCGAGAGCGCGTAGCGCGTCGTCGTGGTTACTGCGGCGATGCCGAAGTCGGAACCAAATCGTTTACCATAACCATTCGCGCCTTGTCTCCACTCCGGCGGAGTATTCTGCATCTGGTTAATGCCAGCAGCGAGTCCGGCACCCACGATGGGATAAGGACCGAACGCATCGAAAAGATAGTTGTGAACCTTCGTTGCCTGGGGCGGACGGAGGTAAGTCAGGTCCGGTTGCGAGATCTCAGTACTTACTGACAAGTCGACGGTGCTGGAGGAGTCTCTTGACTCAACTAGGGATTGCGCCGTCGCCAGCGCCGGTAGAACTGCGAAGCTCGCAATCAGAGAAAGCATGGTTCGGCGCATCTTCATACCGCGATTCTCCCTCAATCGTCACTCTGGCGGTCGGCACACTCGCAATCTTAACGGCCCTTCAGGCGGTAAGTGGACACGTTCCGTGGTTGCATTCGCACGCAATCTCGGCTTCCTTTGATTCCGCTTCTTTACAGGACTGCCCGCAGTATTTGTCGCCGACTTGCGCTAAGCACTGACATGGCACGTGGGCACATTTGTTCCCCTCATTTGTAGTCATCGTTAGTTCTCCTTCGTGAAACTTGNNTCGAGGACACTTTCTGATTTATCAGCTCGGTATCCGATGCAAGGTCGAGCGAGAGGTCTGGCGAGATGGATTCCAGCTTCTGGGCGCAGCGTTCCAGTTGGTTAGCATCCCGATTCAGCGTTTCAATGACAGATTTCAGTGATGTCGTCATAAATTCACGGATTCTTTTGCGATGTCCAGATCTGGGCCCGATCTATCGGTAGTTATTACTATCAATTGCGATGATCGCTCATTGCAGGGGAAAATAGCTGGTCTAAATTGCTCACTTCAACTTTGTTACCGGGGCGCCCGAGACTTTCTTGACCCACGGCTGATGCATTCTGATGCGACCATTGTTATCCCATTTGACGACCGCCTCATCTTCGTTCGTTCGCTCAACGGTGCCGAATTGGCCGGTCGGTTTACCGAAGTCGCCCAAGGCTTCGACCCGATCTCCGAAGAGCAGTTGCTGGCCGGTGGCAGAGGGCTCGGCAAGCCGAGGCTTCCTGGCTCGATCTGAGTCAGGGGCCGCACCCCTGTGTGACAACGGCGGTTGGGGGGCTATACGCAGTTTCCGCATCGGATGATCGGTGATATCGGTCATATTTGACTGTTTTTTTCCGGAAAGTGCGTAAGCGCGTTTAATGGCGACGAGTAATCTTGGTAAACTAAGCATAGGCTCCTCAAGAATAGTAAGACTGGTCTACAATGCACAGTTTCGATAATTTAAATTCGCCCGATGTGTGGCTGATGTTTGTTCGTTCATTCAAACGGCGAGCTGCGAACGTCGGCAACAGATGGTCCACCAACGCTGTTCGTCGGATTTAGGGGTGTGCCTCAGGTTGTGCGGGCAGCTAGTCGTGAAGAACAACGCTTAACAGCGAACTATGGACTTGCAGTCCTTCTTCGCCATAGTCGACGAAGCCTAGCTTTCTGAACCGGTTCATGAAGAAACTGACCCGGGACCGGGTTGTGCCGATCATATCTGCGAGCGTCTCCTGGCTGATCTTGGGGATCACCGTTTCGGGCACACCTTCCTTGCCGAAATGAGCAAGCAAGAGCAGAACCCGAGCGAGTCTTTTTTCACTGGAGTTGAAGAGTTGATCAACTAAGTCCTCTTCGTACCGGATGTTCCGCGCGAGCAAATAAGCCACGAACATGTCAGAAAATTCGTGTTCGCGATGCAGCGCTCCCATCATGGCCTTCTTCTCGATCCGTAACAGCTCGCAATCCGTCATGGCGGTCGCAGACCCCATGCGTAAAGCCTGTCCAGCCAGGCTGCCTTCCCCAAAAAAATCGCCTTCGCTCAATATGCCCAGGGTTGCCTCTTTGCCAATCTTGGATACGACCGTGAGTCGGACCTTGCCTTCCTGGATGTAGAAGATGGAGTCTGCCGCATCACCCTGGGTGAAGACTGTTTGTTTCTTGGGAAAGACCACGTCCTTCTTACCCACGCCGATCGTGGCAAGGAAGCTCTTTGGGTCGAGGTCGCGCCCCTTCTTAGCCAAGGCGATGGGGGGTGCCATAAAGAGGTCCTCTCTGGGGCATGAGCTACACCCCGACAATCGTGCCACAATTGGAGCCTGGAAAGATGGTCAATCTTGCACACAATTCGCAGAACTAAAGAGTGCCCCACGAGGTTCAAACCTGCAGCATAACGAATAACCAGCGTGAGCAATATTGAGCATCTTCCAATTGTGGAGTGCTGCATTATGCGATTGTGAAGACCAAGGATCTCACCACAAAGCAGGTATTGTCTGTGCCTTGCACCACTTGCGGCGCGGCGGTTGGAGAGGTCTGTGAACTGAACACTGGTGCCCCACGGACCGAGCCCCACCGGGATCGGAAGTTATCGGCTGCGGAGGCTGTGGAAAATAACCTGTCAGGCCGCGAGCCCCCTAGCTGTGTTTGACTTGCGGGACAATCTGCCCTTTATCAGACGCCTGCGACGAGTTTTCCCACCGCGTCGGTAGTTACTGTGCGGGCCCTCCCGCCACCGTGGGTACAGGCGCCACGGACTTCAACTGGTCCAGTGCAGTCAGCACGCCTTGCCAGCGGACTTGGTCTTTCTTCGTGGCGATCGGTGCCGAGAGGTCGGAATAAAACTGGAGGATACTGTCGCGTAGCTCCGGAGTCGTTCCATCGAACTTGCGGCTCGACAGCTGCCCCAGCAGTTTTGCGTAACTATCATCGGCGAGCGAATATTCCGCCGCCTTAGTCGGTTGGCCACTATCAAGATCACAATTGGGGAGCAGCACCGAGTCAGTGCCCACTGCGTGGAGGAAGACCCGATATTGGTCGACGGTCAGATTGATGCTCTTGAAATACAAATCCTCAGTCTGCGGAGTCGGGTTTTTGAAGCCGAGCCCCTTGAAGGGACCAATTCTCGGCATGTAGCGCAAGAGGGTCGAAAGGAATCGGGTTCCGAATCCGGGCTTGGTGTAGTCCTTCCCCCACTCCTTCTCATAGCCGGAACGCGAAAGCCGGTACAGAAACTCTTTTTTCGCGAAGTCGGGCCGCTCGCGCATCATGTCTTTCTTATGGGTCTGGAGCGCGACCTGGGTCATTTCCGGGATCACCCGGCTGACGGAGAAACGATAGGACCCGATTGCGAGATCCTCGTGAGCAAGCACATCTTTCAACTCCACTCCGTAGACCACTGGGAAGGTTCGCTCGAGGAGGGGCTTTGACACTTTGAACCCGATGAAATCGTGGTACTGCTGCGATGCGTAGCGATTCTTCGCCACCTGCAGCATGTCGAAGCCGAACTCGGTTTTCAAGTGGGCCGTCTTGTCCTCGGCATACCTCACTGACTTGCCAAACTTCGCTCGCAGCTTTGGATACTCGATCGCGACGGCCTGGTTAACCGCCGGGTGACCGGCGATATCCGCCGCATAGTGCGACAGCGCACCCAGCGCGAACGCATACTCGTTGACATTCTGGCTTTCGACGAGCAACTCACGCACAAAGTCTCCGCTTCGGACATAGTGCACTAAGTTGCTGAAATCTCGACTGCCGAATGGGTAGTAACCGAGATCCTGGATGACAGCGCCTCCATAAGCGTAGGCATGCGCCTCTTTGATCTGATCCTCCGACAGTGTCTGATATCGTTTGAGCAGAAGGGGCCGGATCTCGTCGGTCCAGAGCAGGTCGACGATTTCCTCGTGGGTTAGCACGGAGTACGCCGCCGACCCGCCGCTGCATATCAGGACGACGAGCAGAAATGCAGCCGCACGACAGAAAAGCAGGCGCCGCCCCTTGGCTCTGGCGCCTCGCGAGATTGCCGACTGGCGCATAATTTAAATACGGCCGAGTACCAGAAGAATAACGACGATACAAAGGATAAGGCCGAATCCTCCGCTCGGGTAATAGCCCCAATTCCGGCTGTGGGGCCAACTTGGCAGTGCTCCGAACAGTGCCAAAATCAGAATCACAATCAATATAGTTCCAAGCATGTTTCACTCCTTTCCCCGCGCTGACACGACTGTCGAACGACCAAACGCAGGGTGTGGCTCTAACTCTGTGCTGCTCCAGCGTCGTATATCTGATCCTCAAGACGCGCACCGGGAGCAACTTTGAATAGAGAGTCATTTTCTTTATAGGCGTTCCGATGTTTTCTTACTGGTCAAAACTGATCAATGTGAACAAACGGGTCTGGGCGGGTTTGGTGCTTTCGGGGAAATGCGGGGCGACGATTGCGGCGTTGCTGCGAACGGGAAAAGAAATGGCGCGAGCCCACGGAGTGGACCCGCACCACGCAAGGGTTAATCGACCTCTTATACCTCGTTCTTTATAAATCGAGCGGACTGACGCAATAGCTCGCGGTCAATTCGCGGCTGACGAGACTATTCTTTTCCTCCAGGGGCTTTTCTCTCAGGAGCGCTTTCGGGGCGAGCCTCCGGCCGAGGTGCAGCCTGTTGGTGAGGGGCAGGCTGCGCATGAGCCGCAGTCGCCGGACGGGGAGCGCTCTCCTGGCGAGCCGCGGCCTGTTGGCGAGCTGCGGGCTGCGCATGAGCTGCCTTGTTCTCATTCGAACGCGTGGCTGCCGCTTTGTTCTC
>PLHN01000513.1 GCA_003139975.1 Acidobacteriaceae bacterium | reverse complement strand
GAGCGCCGCCCGCTCCACCCCGCACCGGTCCAGGTAGTTAAGGAAGGCCTTAGGCGACCGGCTGTAGGATTCAATCTCCGCGAAGTTCGCGCGCTTCGCCTTCATCAGCGCCAGCGCCTCCGGCTTGAACAGCTCGTAAGGCTCGATATGAATGTGGCAATCGGTGATCAAAGGCAGCCCTCAGCCGTCAGCCATCAGTCTCAGAACACAATCTATCAGGATATTTTGAAAAAGTTAGCCGGTAAGAAGCAGCTCCAAGAAACGCGCCGGACCTGGCGGCTGATNNGGATCCACCGTCCGCGCCCAGCCATCAATCCCGCCGCGCATCGACTGCACTTTCTCAAACCCTTGCTGCCGCAGCCAGTTCGTCACGGTCAGCGAGCGCACGCCGTGATGGCACATAACAACGACGTGCTCCTCGGGATCAAGCTCCAGCGGCGCCCGCGCGGGAATATCACCCATCGGAATGTGTTTCGATCCCTCCAGCCGCGACGTCTCGTATTCCCAGGGCTCGCGCACGTCGAGCAACGTAAACGCCGCGCCGCTCTTCTGCAGCGCCTTCACCTGTCCCGCGGAAATTTCAAATTCCATTACGACGTCCCTCCGCCGCTCGCCGCGTTCAGCAAAATCGTCAACGGCGGCACGTGTTCCGGCTTCACGTAGCGGTTCACCAGAAAGCGCTTGCCGTCTTTGGCCACGTCATAAGTAAAAACGTCGGTCGAGGAAATCGCAGCCCGCCCATGAATTTGAAACAGCGGCGCAGGCGTGCCGGTGGCAAACACGCTCTGCGCGTTCACCGGCACCGCATTCAGCATGCCGCTGGGCGCAATGTAGAAGATCTCCTTGCCGTCTCCACGCCAGCGCGGCTCGCTGCCGCCACCACGCGATACCTGCCATTTCCCCGCCGCTCCTGGGAACGACGTCACATAGATTTCCCACGACCCGGATTCATCCGAAGCATAAGCCATCCATTTCCCGTCCGGAGAAATTTGCCCGTTCGTCTCATTGGATTTCCCGCTTAATAATTGCGTCTCTTTCCCGTCCGTCACCGAAACCAGGTATGGGTGGTCCGCAGCCCAGTGCGTGGCCACAATCAGCCGTCCGTCTCCCGACCATGAGTTGGGAATAAAGTCATCGCTTACATTTCCCTGATAGAGCTTCCGCTCCCGTTCCAGCCCGTTCGAGCGCTTGGCGAACATCGCACAGCCTTCTTTCGGAACCGATCGCCACGCCACCATGCTTCCGTCCGGCGACCAGATCCCCGCAACTTCTTCCGAAGGATCAAACGTGAAGCGCGTATTTCCCGGGGCGCCCGATGTGCTCTCCAGCCAGATATCCACGTTATTCGCCTTCAGGTCCGCGACGTCAACCGCTACGCGGCTGCCGTCCGGTGAAAGCGTAGGGTTCGCCATAATCGCCGGCTCGCCAACCCGGCTCAGCTCCTTGCCCGACCGGCCTACCCACGTCAGCGCCGAGAGCGCCGCTCCCACACCCGTGTTGTAGATGACCGTGCCATTGCCGCCCACCGCCAGCGCCGCCCAGAACGTTGAAGGTTGAAAACCGACAGAATTGGCGATCACGACGCTCTTCCCGGTTATCTTGCCATTCGAGCTGTCAAAGTCCGCGCTCACCAATTGCCGCTGATCGTTTGCGTAATACAAATGTTGCAAGTCGTAGCCGAAGCTCGAATGACACAACTGAACCAGCTGTTCTTCTTTGGCCTCAAGAGAGCTCAGATAGATCCCGCTCAGGCGGTCATCGCTTCTGGTCTGCGCAAAGGTTCCAGCAAAGAATAAGAAGTGCTTGCCGTCTGGCAGAAACAAGGGCCAGCGGTGAGTCTGTTCTGCTTGATTTTTCTTCAGCAGATCCTCGGTCACGGCAGCTACGCCGCTGCCGTCCGCATTCACGCGCCAGACGCCGCCACTCGGGTCCGGTGCGTAGAGAATTACGTTCTGACTTCCCCAGCTTCCGCCACGCCCTGCCAAAGCGCTCGCCAGCACCTGCGGCGAGCCGCCAGAAACCGCGATCTTCTGCAATTTGCCGTTCGCAAAAAATCCTATGCTCGTTCCGTCCGGCGACCAGAACGGATAACTTGCCCCCTGTGTCCCCGGCAGCGGTGAAACATTGGGCGAGCCCACGCGCTGTAGGAACAACATGGGCAAATCGGAACTCTCTTCCGGCGAGACAAACGCCAAAATCGATCCATCGCGCGAGAGCGCCATATGGCTGATGCTCATCTCGTCCGGGACTGCGAATGCAAACTCCATGCGCGTGGTCGGCTGAGGCCGTCGCGCCACGTACCACGTCCCGGCCGCGACTGCCAACATCGCCAGTGCTGCGGCGAGCCAGGGAACCAGTGCCGTTCGCCGGGGAGCCGCTGCTGCCGCCCGCGCCACGCCGCTCGTCTCCGTTCCTGAGAGGGCGCCCAGTGCAAACGAAAGATCGCGCGCCGACTGAAAGCGCTGCTCCGGATTCTTTTCCAGACAGCGATGCACCACGCGCTGCATGGCTGGCGATATGTTCGCTACGACCTGCGAGATGCCCGGCGGGTCTTCGTTCAAAATCGCGCTCATCGTCTCGGGTGACGTCAGTTTCTGAAACGCACGTTTCCCCGCCAGCATTTCGTACAGAATCGCGCCGAAGGCAAAGATATCGGCCCGGTGGTCGGCACGTTGTCCCCGCACCTGCTCCGGAGCCATGTAGCCCACCGTGCCCATCACCACGCCCGCCTCCGTTCCCTCCGTGAGCGTCGGCGCGTCGTTTTGCGAACTGGATTGCGGTTGCGTCAGCTTGGCCAGCCCGAAATCCANNTTCTCCGGCTTCAGGTCGCGGTGGATAATCCCTTTCTCATGCGCTGCTGCCAGCCCTCTGGCAATCTGCACCCCATAATCAATCACCTTGCGAACTGAAAGACGACCGCGCTTGATTTGCTCTCGCAGCGTTTCTCCCTCTAACAACTCGGAGACCAGATAGGGCGCACCTTCATATGTTCCCATCTGAAACACCGCGAGAATGTTGGGATGGTTCAGTGCCGCTGCCGCTCGCGCCTCCTGCTCGAAGCGCCGCAGCCGTTCGGAATCTGTCGAGAGGAAAGACGGCAAGACCTTGATCGCCACGTCGCGCCCGAGCCGTGAATCGCGGGCGCGATAGACCTCGCCCATGCCCCCGGAGCCGAGCACAGATTTGACTTCATACTCGCCCAGCTTCGTCCCTGACGTGAGCGTTACTCGCAGCGCGGAAGATTCGAGGAAGCTGGAACGCACGCCGTCGCCGGAGGCAAGCAGGGTTTCAACTTCCTGCCGCAAAGATGGATCGGAGGAACAGGCCTGATCCAGAAAGCCGGAGCGCTGATCCGGTGCTAGCTCCAGCGCCTTCTCCAGCACATCCTGAATTTGTTGCCAGCGTTCCGGCGTCATGTGTCTGCTGCCTGGGCCATCTGGTGATGCAGAAAAAGCCTGGCCATCGCCCAATATTTCTTCACCGTGGTGGGCGACAGATTCAGGGCCAGCGCAGTTTCCTCGATCGAAAGGCCGCCAAAGAATCTCAACTCAACAATGCGGCTCTGCTGCTCATTGAGCTTAGCCAGTTCCTTCAGCGCGTCGTCGAGTGCAACCATATCTACACTGCGGGTCTTGAAGGCAAGCACGTCGTCCAGCTCCAGCCGGAATCCGCCATCCCGTTTGCACGCCTTGCGGCCGCGTGCGTACTCCACCAGAATCTGCCGCATCAATTGCGCGCAGATGGCTAAGAAGTGTTCCCGGTTCTTGAATTCAGCCGCTCCTTGCTTCTCCAGGCGCAGATAAGCCTCGTGCACCAGGGCGGTGCTTTGCAGGGTATGACCGGGACGTTCCTTCTGTAGGTAATGATGCGCGATGCGGCGGAGCTCGGCATAAACCAGGGGAACCGCCGCGCGCAAGGCTTTGTCGTCACCCGCGTGCCAGTTCGCTAGTAATTCGCTGACCGTTCTTGGCGGAAGTTGCGACACTACACCCCCAAGAAACTCACGGGGCTCGAAAATCGTGGCTAATAAAGGTAGCCTTGCCCGATTACTGTGTCAACTGATTTGTGTGTTTTGTTGGAAAGAGCCGGATTTTCCCTCGGCCAGCCACACACTACCGACTAGAACGAAAGCTGGCCCTATTTCCCTTTGCGCTGTTTGAATACCAAATCCTCAAACGTGCGGTAAAACGTCGGATCACGAAAAAATTTCTTTCCACGCGACCAATTCCCCAAAAAATTTCGCTTTAGCAGATGACAAGGCCTTAACTGCTTGCTCATGACGCCTTCCCCAAGACGTTGAGGACGGGTCAAAACCAATCGGCACTGAAGTTGCCGAAAAAAGGAGAACCACAATGAAATTCAACATGAAAACGACACTCAGTCAGCGAAGTCTCAAGATGTATAGCCTTCTGGCAGTGGCAGTATTGTGCTTTCCACTGGCCGCCAGCGCCCAAGGCAATTTCCAAGGAAAGCTCTGGGTGGTCGACATTGCGCAAGCGAGCGATGTCACCTTTCCTGCTCCGACGGCGACTCCCGATGCGACCTTTTCCACTAATGGCATTGCCTACATCGGTCAGCAAACGCCTGGTGTGGCAAACGCGGCGCATTGTTACACGATCGGCAAATTCCTCAATGGTTGCGGGACCATGGCTTTCAACCTCCAGTTTTCGGGTCTCCCCAATCCCAACCTTCCCCACGGGAAGGCCGCCAGCAGCACGACGGTGATGAGCGGCGGCAGTTGGGGAATCATGATCGAACTCACAGGCCACGTGGGCCTTACGAACGGCAGCCCCATCCAGATTATCCATGACGACGGGGTGGCCGTGGAAGTCGACGGCAGTGTTGTTCCCGGCTTCAACCCTTATGTCACGGTGCCCAATCTCGACTCGGTTACCTGGACAGGAACAAGCGGCACGCATTCCTTAGATCTTCTCTACGCGAATGCACAGCCCGCGGGAGCCTGGCTATTGCTCATCGGAAACCTATAATTTGCCACTCAGCGTTGGCGGTGCCCCCGCCTAGCGCATCCAAATCCACTCCCGAGGGTGCCCCTCGATAAGAACGAAGGTTCTGTCAAGGCATAGTTATCCTGGGCGGTGCGAAAGCACCGCCTGTTTCGTCGTACCAGAGAGAGGTTGAGGACCAAGGCTCTGGAAATCTCACGCTGAATCACTTTCGGTGGAGATCGTTCCACCAACCATCGATACGGCCTAAACCTCGACCATGATTCTTTTTTTCGCTTTTCTCTGTGACCTCGGCGTCTCGGCGGTGAGAGTTCACAGGGTGGGAACCACCGCCTTCACCTCCTCCGAACCCGGAAAACCTGCCCAAGGCGCCCATGCCAGCCGCGATTTTCATATATCACACGTTGTCAAGCCCGGTTTTGCTTCCTAGAAATCCCCGAACCCGTTTTCTTTTGTTGTCTATACGCGGTTTGTACGTACATGTTTGTCTTCCAAACAATATTTTGTTCGCCAAATATTCGCCATACAGTGCTTTGACGCCCCGCGCTAAATTAGACCGATCGGCTTCTCCTGAGACCCGAGACCTGAGACCTAATGCCGAAAAACTGGCAGCCCGGTATCGGCATTTTCGGCACGCTGCTCAAACGCGGAGGGCATGTTTCAAACTACGGAAGTGCAGGAACATCTGCCAGATAGCGGCGCAGGGCGTCTTTCCAGTCTGGCATTTGGATTCCGCGGGCTTGCAAGCTTTTTGGCGACAGTACCGAATATGCCGGCCGGCGGGCCGGCCGTGGAAATTCGGCTGTAGTTACAGGTTTGACTTCGGCCGGCAAGCCGGCCTGGCGCACAATTTCTTTTGCGAAGTCGTACCAAGTGCATTCCCCTCTATTAGTTGCATGCACTATGCCGCGGGCCTGGTTGCGGCAGAGTTCGACGAGAGCGGATGCCAGATCGAGGGTGAACGTGGGCGAGCCGCGCTGATCGTTTACTACGAAAATTTCGGGTCGCGTCGAGGCCAGTTTCAAAATCGTCGCTGGAAAGCACTTGCCGCCTTGGCCGAATAACCACGAGGTTCGCACGATGCAGACCTCGGGGAGAAGATCGAGGAGGCGGACTTCCGCACGCGCTTTGGTTTGCCCGTAAACGTTGATCGGATTTCTTGGATCGTCGGTTTCGTATGGTGCGCCCTTCGTGCCGTCGAAAACGTAGTCGGTGCTCAGGAACAGCAAGCGGGCTTTCGCATGGCGGGCCGCTTGCGCCACGTGGACGGCGCCTTCGCAGTTCACGGCCAAAGCATGGTCGCGGTTCGATTCGCAGCCGTCGACATCGGTGTAGGCTGACGAAAGAATGATCCAGTCCGGCTGAGAATCCGAGACGATCCGATTCACTCGTACCCGGTCGCGAAGATCCGCGTCTTGGGAAGAAAGCGCGGTGAGTTGCTCACCGTGCAGTGCATGGACTAGATCCTGGCCCAGCAGTCCGGTGGCACCAAAAAGGGTGACCCGCATAGCGGCCTCTATTGTAGTCGGAGCGTGCGACCGGTGGATGTGACGCAAGTTTGGAGGAAACTTCCTATTCACTCCCGGCGAAAAGTTTGACCACAGATCACGCGGGGAACGCAGAGGAAAGCACTAGAACCGTTCAGTCCGCATTCGGTAACTGCGGCTTGGCGTGGCGGCGCAGGGCGTGCAGAATGAGCGATCCGCTGATGGCGAAACAGACCACTGCGCCGAACGCCACCAGATCGACCATGGGGCCACGCAGACGAAAGTAATCTGCAAACAACGACACGGTGGCGAAAAGGAGGCCGAGAATATTGAGCCAAAGTCGCGGGCGAACATCAGGAAGATCACGGTGAAAACGGACTTGAAGGAGGATGGCGGCGAGCCCGATGGCTGCCACGACGACGATGGCTAGAGGACTAAGGAAGGCGTTGCGACGGGTGAAGATTACGACCATCGCAAGCGCCAGAAGCAGCAGGCCAGAGGCAATCACCGTCCAGCGGCGAGTGACTTGCGAAGTGGGCAGGGTCACGGAGCCGTCTCCTCGTGTTGCGGCATGTTGCCATTGTATCCTCGACCGCCTTGGCGGCGGCGTTCGGGAGCGCGCTGGGCTAAGCTTGTAGGCCCCTGCGGGGCTGGATTCTCGATCATCTTGCTCCACTGGATTGCCCGAAAACGACTTCTTGCGTGCTCCCTCAGGCGTTTCCGGGCATCCATTCGGCAGGGCGATTGGAGCCGTGTGACATGGCGTAGAGAACCAGTTCCACTCGGCTGGAAATCCCAACCTTATCGAAAATCCGCAAAAGGTATTTTTTGATGGTGTGCTCGCTCAGGCCGAGTTCGCCAGCGACTTGCCGATTGGTAAGGCCGTCGGCAACGAGGGCGACCACCTGCTCTTCGCGTGGCGTCAACAAGGATCTTCCGCTGGAATTCACCACTCGCAGCGTGGACACCTCCGACAAGGCGTCGGCGATGTAATGCGTTTGCGCATTGTTGAGCCAGATTTCTCCCCGGGAAACGCAGTTGATGCACTTGCAGAGCATGCGAAAAGGATCCTGCGCGAAGAGAAAAATTCCTCTCGCACCGGCACGCAAAGCATTGATGACCAGCTCGCGGTCATCTTCGTCGGCGAGCAGCACGGTCGGGATAGTTGGATGGGAAATGCGCAGCCAGCGCAACAGGCCGAAATCCGGCACGTCGTTGCCGGAGAGCAACGCGACATCGGCGGAATTCGATTGCAGGAAAGCGTCGAGCGCTGTCGTTTTTTGCGCGACGGCTGAGACTTGAAAATCGCGCCGGCTGCGCAGAGCGCGCACCAGCAGTTGCGATTGCAGAGGACCGGAATCGGCGATCAGCACGCGAACAGCCTTGGTCTTCGCGAGGGGGATCGCATCGGGCAGTTTTGCGGCGCTTTTCGATCTCACATGCACCATGATCCATCATGATGCCTGAAAGGGTAGGGACCATATGTATGCCCCATCACAGTGGATTTGTGATGAATCCGCGAAATGTGTCTACTTTCGGAGACCTACTCCTGTGCACTGGTTTTGGAGCGATTTGCACCCGCAAAACTGTTGCTAAAGTCGGCAACCTGCACGCTAGCAGGTTGATCGACAAATTCGTGGCGTTTGAGCTGGCCGGATTGTGCCCGGTACCGCGGTAGACGGCACTTTCCAAGTCTTGTTGTGTTTGAGACGTGACTGTACCTTCGTGCAAACAGCTCAAACGCCCGAGCTGATTATTCGCCGTTCTGAGCAGCGGTGAGAGTACGGAGATGAGTGAACGAATGCAACAAAACGTGCTGAGAGCTGTGGGCCTGCTCATCCTGCAGTTCGCCGTGGTCGCCTTCGCGCAGGAGGCCGTTCCGTCAACTGCTTCGATATTTGGGGCTTCTGCTTCGCCGACCGGCAAGCTCGCGGCAGCGGAGAGCTCGCAGAGCCCGGCAGGCAGCGGTAACGGAGCATCCGTGAGCGGGGTGAGCACACAATCCGAGAAAGCGGATGGCCTGGGAGATCCTTCTTTTGGAGGGGAGCGCCATCCGCTCTATCGGCTAACTAAATCGGATATTGTCGACCTAAATTTCACCTTCTCCCCCGACTACAACCAGAGTCTTACGGTGCAACCGGACGGCTTCGTGGTGCTGAAGGGCGAGGGCGCGATCCTAGCGGAGGGTCTTACGCTGCCGGAGCTACAGCGTGCAGTCGCGGATAAATACAACGGGGTTCTGCGCCAGCCCGAGATGACACTGACGCTTAAGGATTTCGATAAGCCGTACTTCCTGGCATCGGGTGAAGTGACCAAACCGGGTAAGTACGAGTTGCGCGGCGACGTGACGGTTAATGAAGCGATCGCTATCGCCGGCGGCTTCACGCAGCAGGCACGGCATTCACAGGTGATTCTATTTCGGAGGGTCTCGGCCGGCGTCGCGGAGACCCACGTGCTTGACCTTAAGAAGATGCTGGATGCGCACGACATGCGCGAGGATTTGCACCTTCGGCCGGGTGATTTTGTTTTCGTGCCCCAGAGCCGGATTACGAAAATTCGTAGGTTTGTTCCGACCAACTCCATGAGTTGGTACATGAATCCTTTGCAGTTTTAGAACGGGATCAGGCAGCGGGTTGTGAGAGCTGCTCTGGTTTACCAGTCAATCTTTTGGCAATCATCCGGCGTTTCCCCCGACGCCTGTTTGTAACCGCCAGGAAGTTGCGCCATGACCGCCGTCAAAGGAAAGTTGCCTCTCGATCAGTCCCTCACACCCCGGGACCTGGCCGCGACACTGTTCCGGCGCCCCCGGCTCGTGGTGTGCTCCTTTGGCTTCGTGTTGATGGCCACGATAGCGATTGCGGTGTTCTCGGCACGATACGAATCCCACTTCAAGGTTTTGTTGCGGCGAGGCCGGTATGATCCCGTCATCTCTTCCCAGCCCACCAGCATGATGGATCTCACCCGGTCCGAGATTACCGAAGAGGAGCTCAATTCGGAGGTTGAGCTACTGCGCGATGAGGACCTTTTCAAGCAAGTCGCGGTCATGGCGGGAATGATTCCTCTGGACACTCCGGCAGCGGAGCGCCCAGCGGCGATCGAGCACGCAGTCCGCAGAATGGCCGGGCGCCTGGAAGTCGATGCACTGAAGAAATCGAACCTCATCCAGGTCACATATAAAGATAGGGATCCGGAACGGGCCGCCCGGGTTCTTTCGGCGCTGGCGGCAGTGTATGTGAACAAGCACACGAACCTGCAGCGGCCGTCGGGAGAGATTCAGTTCTTCGAGCAGCAGACTGCAGAAAGCGAACGAAAACTTCACCGATCCGAAGCGGAACTTGTGAACTTTACTCGCGCTCACGGCGTAGTCTCCGCGGGCATGGAGCGCGATATTGCGCTCACGAAGCTTGGAGAGGCGGACGCAACCTACCGGCAGATCGATCAGGATCGCGTGGACACGGAGCGCACGATCGCAGCCCTTAGCGAGCAACTGAAATCTTTCCCCTCGCGCTCGGTCACGCTTAAACGCTGGGCTGACAATGCGGAACTGCTGGAAAAGCTGAAGACGCATTTGCTCGATCTCCAACTCAAGCGCACGGAACTACTTACGCGATTCGAGCCCTCCTACCGGCTGGTCCAAGAGATCGATCAGGAAATCGAGCAGGCGAAGGCATCCATTGCCGGTGAGGCGCTCACGCCGGTGCGCGACGAGACCACGGATAAGGATCCGAATTACGAGTGGGCGCGCATGGAACTGGAAAAGGCGGAGGTGCGGAGAAACGGGTTGCAGGCCCGAGAAGCTGATGCCGTGGCGCAGGTTTCGGCACTGCGGACGCTCGCGCAGGAGATGCAGGCCAGTTCGGTCGATCAGCAGGATCTGATGCGCACGGCCAAGGCGGACGAAGACGCGTATCTGCTCTACGTGCATAAACGCGAGGAAGCGCGGATCGGAGATGCCCTAGATCAGCAGCGCATCCTCAACGTGGCCATTGTGGAACCGCCGGTGCCGGCGGCGCTGCCGGTTCACTCGCTTTTCCTCTATTTCCTGCTTGCTCTTGGGTTGGCCATCGCCTTCAGCGTGGGACTTGCCTTTACCACGGAGTATTTCGACTCGACAATTCGCACTCCGGCCGAGGCGGGCATGCTGCTGGATGTGCCCGTGCTGGCATGGCTCCCGGCATCGGAACCGGAAATCTTGCGTCCAGGAACTGCACGCGCCGCAAGCAGGGTGGTCGTCCAATGAGCGCACTGGGTGAGTTGCTAAGAGAAACGCCGCAGAAGCAGGCCAGCACGCAGAGGCGCAGATCCCCGTTGCGCATCGAGACACCTGCCCAATCGGAGCCGCTCGCTACATTTTCGATCCGAGACGAACAAATCCGCTCTCTGGTGCAGCAACTGTTTTTCCGGCGCGAAGCGGGGCCGGTACGGCGGGTTGGATTCACGCCGGTCGAAGGATCGAGCGAAACCGCGCGACTGTGCCTGGACGTCGCGAGAACGCTGGTTTATGAAGCCGCGTATGAGGTTGGATTGATCGACGCGGGAGGAGGGGAATCGCCGCTTGCAACGCAGTTGCAGATTCCAGTTCCGACCGGTGTGCAGGCTCCCTGGGCGATCTCGCAAAGGCTGTGGTTGGCGCCTCGTGAAAGCTGGTGCGGGCCCGATAGCCAACGGCCGGTAACGGATCAGAACCTGCAGCGGCTGCGCGAACTTACCACGGAATTTGATTTTTCCATCGTGCATTGCCCCGCCGCCTCATGGCTCACGGCAAGAATCGGCCATAGCTGTGACGGGCTCGTGCTTGTACTCACGGCCAATCGAACGCGGCGTCTCGTCGCCGCTCAAGTCGCTGACCAACTGCGCAAGACATCCATCCCGCTGCTGGGCACTGTGCTCGCGGAACGTCGTTTTCCTGTTCCGGATGGCCTGTATCGGAGCTTGTGAATATGCGCGAGTTGGCGAGAAACGATGTTTTGAGGCCCGTACCTCCCGATGCAGTGTCGCCGTATGCCCGTATGATCCCCGGGGTTTCAGCCATACCAGCTTCACGAGTTGCGCCAAGAACGGCGGCGGCCTCAAAGTCGGGAGCACCGGCGGCCGAAGAATCGCAGGCGTCCGTTCGGCCACAGATCCTGACTCAGCTTCTTGTGCCGCACCCCATCGCCGACCCGTGGAACCTTTACCAGTGGGTGGTTACAGATCTTTTTGTGCTGGGCGTCGTCTTCGCCGCGCAAGCTCGTTTCTTGAGCAATTGGAGTTTTCCCGCACGCAGCTTGCCGCTGATTGCCGTCCTGGTCACGCTGTTCGCCTTTAGCGAGGGCGCTTATCGAAACACGCCCGATCCGTTCCCAGCAGGGACCGTGCCTGAACTGACCAGGTCGGTGGTGTTTGCTACTTTGCTCGTTTTTTTCGCGGTGGCAGGAGCGATTCACATACGGGCCATGCCAACAACGCTGGCCAGCAGCCTGGGCAGTCTGCTGCTCTACCGGCAGGTGAGACAGTTTGCCTGGGCCCGGCGGGGTCATGACACAGAATCGCGCAGAATCCTGCTGGTGGGTGCGGGGCCGGCCGGCCGCTCGATCGCGAGAGCTCTGCGCAACGATCTCTTCCGCCGTACGATCGTGCGCGGTTTTGTCGACGACGATTTGCCACTCTCTCCGGACGTTCTGGGCCGAGTGGAAGACCTGGAGTGGCTGGCGCGCGGCGAGTTCATTGATGAGGTCATTCTGGCGCTGCCCGGCAAACCGGAGAAGACACGCGAGGCTGCCGAGGCTGCATTGCGCAACCATCTCGACATTCGCGCCGTCCCCGATCTGCCCCCCGGACCGTGGCCGGATGCCGCCGTCGATTACATCGGTGAGGTTCCGGTGGTGACGCTGCACCTCGAGCCAATGCCAACAGCAGCGCTGTTCCTGAAGCGCTTGCTCGATTTGGGCGTCGCTGGCTTGGCACTGGTTTTTGCCCTG
>PLHN01000071.1:5324-5570 GCA_003139975.1 Acidobacteriaceae bacterium | reverse complement strand
GCAGTTCGCTAATCGCCATGAATCCTCCGCGAGCAAGTATAAACGCCGAATGATCATCGCGCTCGCCAGCCCGGTTGTATAGACTATCCGGTACGACTAGCGATCTCGCTAGAAGCTGGTAAAGAGCCAGGAGCTGAATTTGTCCCGCCCTAAACCTCTCGTCCTTATCATCCTCGATGGCTGGGGATATCGCGCCGAAACTAAAGCCAACGCCATCGCCCTGGCGCGCAAGCCCACTTATGACCG
>PLHN01000071.1:0-5312 GCA_003139975.1 Acidobacteriaceae bacterium | reverse complement strand
AACATCGGCGCCGGCCGCATTGTGCACATGGATATCACGCGTATCGACCTGATGGTGCAGAACGGGGAATTCTTCTCGCATCCGGTGCTGGTTGACGCGATGAAGCATGCCCGCGTCAGTGGACGCAAGCTGCATTTGTTCGGGTTGGTCTCCGATGGCGGCGTGCACTCGCGGCAGGAGCATCTGCACGCGCTGCTGAAAATGGCGAAGCAGCAAGGCGTTGACCGCGTGTTCGTGCACGCCTTCATGGATGGCCGTGACACGGCTCCCACGAACGGCGCGGGCTACCTTGAGTTGCTGCAGCAGAAAATGCGCGAGTACAACTCCGGCAAAATCGCCACCGTCAACGGCCGCTACTACGCCATGGACCGCGACAAGCGCTGGGAGCGTGTGGTCAAGGCCTTTGACGCGATGGTCTACGGCAAAGGCGAAGGTGGAACCTACTCGGACGCCGTGCAGGGCATGAAGGAGTCCTACAACAAGGGCGTGACCGACGAGTTCGTGCTGCCGTTCGTTTGTACGGACGGTCGAGGTGAGCCGCTGGCCAAGATCGCGGACGACGATGCCTGCATCTGCTTCAACTTCCGCGCCGACCGCGTGCGCGAAATTACGCGCGCCCTGTGCCGCAACAGCAATTTAAACGACAAGGGCGGCAACGATCTGCCCGGCGCGGCCGAACTTGACGCAACCATACCCCGCGACCGCGCGCCGAAGAATCTGAAGTACGTCTGCATGACGCAGTACGACAAAAACTTCAGCCTGCCGGTGGTGATTCCGCCGGAATCGATGGCGAACATTCTGGCGAACGTCATGGCGGGGCTGAACATGCGCAATCTGCGCGTAGCCGAGACGGAGAAGTATGCGCACGTTACCTACTTCTTCAATGGCGGAGTCGAACAACCATTCCCCGGCGAAGATCGCGTGCTCATCCAGTCGCCGAAAGTTGCCACCTACGATTTGAAGCCGGAAATGAGCGCTGCTGGCGTGGCTGAAGCCATCGTCAAAGCGGTCAACGATAACGCGTTCGATGTGATCATTGCCAATTTTGCGAATGCTGACATGGTCGGGCATTCCGGCAAGCTTGAACCCACGATCAAAGCCATCGAAGTGGTGGATGCCTGCCTCGGCGAAGTCGAAAAAGCCGTCCGCGCCAAAGGCGGAGCCATCCTCATCACCGCCGACCACGGCAACGCCGAAATGATGATCGACCCCGAAACCGGCGGCCCGCACACCGCGCATACAACGAATCCCGTGCCGTTCATTGTGATCGCCGAGGATGCCAAGCAGTACACGCTGAAGCCGAACGGCTCGCTGCGCGACATTTCGCCGACGATGCTGGGCATGCTTGGGATCACCGAGCCGAAGGAAATGACAGGTGCCGACCTGCGAATGCCTAAAAAGCCTTGAACCGCCGAGACGCCGAGGACGCCGAGAACGGCTCTTCATACCCCGATGGTACGATCACCAGATCACGCGATGATCAAGCTCGTTATCGCAGTGCATCACTTTTTCGACCAATGGAACGCGCCCGTCTGGTTCTCGGAGCGCCTGCGCGCGGGCTTCTCAGAACTTGAAATCGTTCACCTTCCCGACTACAAACGCCTTGACGGAGAGATTCCCGATGCCGAGATCCTCGTGGCGTGGTCTATCCGGCCGGAGCAAGTTATGGCCGCGCGCAAGCTGCGCTGGATTCATTCTCCGGCCGCCGCGGTGCATCAGTTGATGTTTCCGGAACTCATCGCCAGCGGCATTGTTCTCACCAACGCGCGCGAGGTCCACGGGCCCGTTGTTGCCGAGCATGTGATTGCGCTGATCTTCGCGCTGGCCAAGAAGATTCCCGGTTCGGTCGAGCTTCAGCAAAAACATATCTGGGGACAGCAGCTTTTATGGGATGAAACTCCGCGCGTGCGCGAAGTGGCGGGCGCGACGCTGGGAGTGGTTGGGCTGGGCGCGATCGGGAGGCCTTTGGTCCGCAGTGCGAAGGCTTTGGGCATGCGTGTTGTCGCCGTGCGCGAGCATCCGGAGAAGGGAAGCGACGGAGCTGATGTCGTTCTCGGCCCCGCGCAAATCGACGAACTCTTCCGCCAAGCTGATTACGTGGTTCTCGCCGCGCCCGTCACCGATAGTACGAGAGCAATTGCGAATGAGGAGCGGCTGGCGCTGATGAAGCCCGGCGCGTGCCTGATCAACGTCGGCCGCGGCCCACTCGTCGATGAGTTCGCGCTCGCCGCCGCTCTGCGCGAAAAGAAAATCGGCGGCGCAGCCCTCGATGTCTTCCCCAAAGAGCCGCTCCCCGCCGATTCCCCGCTCTGGGATCTCCCCAATCTCCTGATAACTCCCCACACCGCCGCCCTTACCGACAAGTTATGGGAGCGCCACTACGCGTTATTTTTCGAAAACCTCCGCCGCTATCTCGCCAGCCAACCCCTGCTCGGCCTCGTCGACAAGAAAAAAGGCTACTAGGAACAGCCGAACCCTGGAACTGTCAAGGAGTACTAACGCGGTTTGCTTCAATTTGCGGCTTACAATGCATGGTATTCTCCCCTGTCGTGTTGATCCTCTTCCTAGCTGCTGTTATTCCAGCTTTCATTGCAGTCGGCTTATGGCGTATAACTCGAAACGACCGAACCGTAGTGAAGTTCACAGCGAGGACTGGTTCTGTTGTCCTGGGGGGCGTGTCGGTTTTGATGTTTTTCTTGCTGCTCTTAGCTTCCCGCGCCATGTGTGGGAGTTATGACTTCCCTCCGGTGTCCTCGCCTAATGGACATCTGCTAGCACAGGTCAATGAAGTAGATTGTGGGGCGATTGACTCATTCCATAGCTCCGTCGAGATCAAGCGGCAAGAGCAGGGCGTCCGATCCCTGTTAGGACTGCAGCGGGACGACGGCGCGACGGTGCTCACTGTCGGCGGCGACGCTAGGCTGCTTCAGCTTGAATGGGAGGGCGATGACAAGCTTCTCATCCGATACCCAAACGACTCTGAGTACCCCGAGGAATTTCGCTGTCAATCACGTTGGAACGAGGTTCAAGTTGGGTGCATTCCGTACACGCCGGACTATTACAAACCGCTCGGGAAGATGCCGCCAGTGAAAAAGGTGCCGTCGAAAAAGTGGTTCTGGTAAGGTTTGCCCGCGGGGGATGTAAGCCGTAGGCAAATGACTGCCGTAACATCGCGATCACGCTCATTTCAGTACCCAGGGTTCAGGCACCTGAGATCACGCAATTGTCCAAACCCTTACCCCTCCCGCACAAAGTGCGGCATCTCAAACGGAATCTCCAGCGACACCTCGACGAATCCGCGATACGCGCCGTTCTCATACCACGGAGACTGATAAATCAGCTTCTTGATCCCCTTCTTCTCGATCGTATAAACATTCGCGCGCCCCGCCGCCAGCAACTCCTTCAACTTTGTGCGCGAGGGTTCGGGGTGGCAATCGAACAGGTTGGAACCGATCAGCGCCGCGCCTCCGCTCGCCTCAAAAGTCCGCGCCGACTTCTCATTCATTGCCAGTATGATTCCGTCCCGGTCGCAGACCGTTACCGCGCCTGGAAATTCTTGAATCCATGCAGATGCTTCATGATTGGTCATTCGATTGTCTCTCACGAATGCAGTCAGCCAACTGGCGAGCGCCTATCTCGTGTCGACGCCGAAGCCGAGGATGGCATCGACTTCCACCGGCTCATTGCCTCGAAACGCCGGGCGGAATTTCCAGTTCTGCAGCGCCACCAGAAGTTTCGTTCGTATCTCCGCAGTCGAGTTACCCGCCTCGTACACTTTCAAATTCTTCAAAGCCCCTTCGCGATCGAGGATGCAGGTGAATTGCACGCGCGTGGGTCGCAGGCCCTGAGGCAGATCCTTGCGCATCGGCTCGGGAGCGGCGAGCGCTTCGTTCGATCCGCGCGTGGCAGAGGCAGGATCGGCGTATTGCATCACGGCCGTGCCGATCGAAGTATCGATATAGATAGAGTAATTGCGGTCGCCGCGCAGGCAGCCGTAGCAGGCGAAAACGCCTCCCGAGCGCGGCGTTGCCTCGATCGTGATGCCGGATCCTTTGTGTACGTTCGTGGAAGAGTGGCCGGGACCGTTCGGTGGATCGTTGCCTCCCGCTGCATCGCCGAAGCTGGGGAGCGTGACTGTGGTTGTGCCGCCTTCAACCGACACTCCCGCCAGGGCGGGCGCGTGCGCGCCTGTGCCTGCACCGCCTGGACCGGGATAGGGCGAGATTCCGCTGCGCGAGTTCGGGTCTGATCCGTGGCCCGTGCCTTCTTTGCCGGCGCCTGAGCCTTCGCCGCCTAATCCGCTGCCTGGGCCTCCTGCGCCTTGACCAATGCCGGCGCCTCCGCCGCTGCCGCCGAATCCGGTTTTGGCTGTGCCGGCGGGCGACATGGCGATTGCGCCTCCTCCATCTGATTTGGGTAAGCCGACGTTCCTTCCCGGATTGGCGGAGACGACTACTCCGTTGCCCGCGCTGCTTCCTCCTGCGCTCGCGGGCGGAGCTACCGACGAGCCCATGTCGAATGGACTTCCTGCTCCAGTGCCTTTGGTGCCGCGGCCATTGCCGGTTAGCGCTTGACCTCCGCCAACTCCGGGCGGAGGCGGAACTACTGTCGATGTGAGCTGCGTGTTGCGTCCGCCATTGGAGACGGTTGAGTTGCCACCGCCGGAACCGAGTCCGTTGACCCCCGCAAGACTGGCTGGAGGCGGAACGACTTGCGAACCGAGCGCTCCGCTGCCGTTGCGAGCGGGCGATCCTCCTCCAGCAGCTGCCGCGTAGGAAGGTGGAGGAGGAACGGGTTGCGAGTGAATCTCTCCGGTGCGCGAGCTGCCCCAACTGTTCAAGTCGCGGCTGACTTGCGATGGCGGAGGCGCGACCACGGCTTGCTGCGGCAGCGCGAGCTTGGGAGCAGAAAGGTCACGCGCGGGTGCGGAGACGGGCGGTGCAATCACGTCCACAGCTTGCGCGACCGTGGCGCGCGAGCTGGCTAAATCGTGCGGCGTTGCCTGCGGAGCGGGCGCGACCACGTTCATCGCGACTGGATTGGCCGAGCGCAGCTTGTCACGTGCGACGTCGGGCGCGGGTGCAACCAGCGTGGGATTCATCGACGGGGTGTTGCGCGTGCTGGCATGCGTAACTTCGGGCGCGGGCGGAGCGACGCTGGTCGACAGGCTATGGCCGCGGCTTTCCGAGGCGCGGAATTCCGGCGAGGGCGGAACTGGATTCATGGGCGGAAGCAGCGGCGCGCTCAGCTTCGAGCGTATGCCTTCGGTTGGCGGAGGTCCCGGATTCGGCTTGCTGGCGAGCAGGTTCGCG
>PLHN01000146.1 GCA_003139975.1 Acidobacteriaceae bacterium | reverse complement strand
GGCATTCTTCCCGAAACTCCGGTCGATAACGTGAAAGCGCTCTGCGATTTCATCCGCGAGCACTCGGCCGAGTTTAAGACAGATTTCGAGACGAAAACCAAGAGGGAGCGCCGATGAGGTTCGTATCAGGGCATCGCTTTAGCGATGCCGCGTTTTTGGGTGGCGCAGCGCTTCAGCGCTGCGGTCACCGCATTGTTTGGAATTCGGCTTTAGCCGCTGCCGGCGCCGTTCCGGCTCCGTAACCTGTGCGCGACGAAGATCACGTCACGATAATCCCCGCGTACCCAACCACCCGCTCAAAGTCGCCTGACGCATCTCCCGACGTCGCATACCGCACCAGCGCCGCCGAGCTCGCTCCCAGCTTCTTCGCCGCCGTCAACATGATGACCGTGGGCCCAAAGCCGCACATACTGATGTCTTCGTTCATCACGGTCTCCCACAAGCCACGCGCGTCCAGCGCCAGCACGCGCTCGATGGCCTTGCGATCTTTGACGCGCGTGACGGCGTCGGACTCGTAGTGGTTCATGTCGCTCGATGCGACCACCAACACCTTGCCCTTCGACTCACCGATCACATCCCCCACCGCTTCCCCCATCCCGCGAAGAACGTCGTAGTCGCGAGTCCCAACCGCAATCGGCACGATGTGCAGATTCTTTTGCTCTGCTTGCAGAAAAGGCAGTTGCACCTCGATCGCATGCTCAACCCGGTGCGCCGCGCTGTCTTCTTCGAGCAGTGGAAAGCGCCGCAGCAGTTGCGAACCCAGTTCCGAACTGGCAGCAACCTTGCCCAGCGGAGTTTCCCAGTCCGTCGCGGCCATTACCGCCAGCGGCGCGCCCCGGCCCGTGTGATTCGGGCACAGAATGACGCAGTGCTCCGGGATTTCAATACGCGAAAATACCGCGCCTGCCACCTGGCCTGAATACATATATCCGGCGTGCGGCACCACACATCCAATCGCAGCGACCCGCGCAGCTGCGCAAGCAGTCGTATACTCACGAATCTCACGCAGCAGTTCTTCGCGCTTGCCGGGATAAAACCGCCCGGCGACGGCGGGAGTTCGAACAAGAGAAGTCATGGGTGACCTCCTGGCAGAATCAAATCGCGAGTCAGAACGCCACCCGCGATGCTCGTGTGGGGTGGGGACACTTCTGTCCGCCCATTAGTGCAACGGGCGATTCCTCGCTCGGTTACGGTCTGCCCGCAGGATTGGCCCGGGGACTTCAGGCGTTTTCGTTCCTCAGCGCCCGAAACAGCGCAGCCGTTCGTTCCAGCGGCAGCGCTTCCGCCCGGATGGCCGGTTTAATGCCGCTCTTCGCCAGCGCAGCTTTCAGCGCATCTTCATCGTACCGCGTCTTCAGATTATTCCAGATCGTCTTACGTTTCATCCCAAAACTGAGTTTCAAAAAGGCAATGAATTCCGCCTCGGAAACTCCCAGCGCCTCCAGCTTCGGCTTGATCGTAATCCGCACCACCGCAGAATGCACCTTGGGTGCCGGCGAAAACGCCGTCGGCGGCAGCGTGAACAGCTTTTCGACTCGTCCATACAGTTGTGCCGTCGCCGAAAGCAGCCCATAGTCGCGGCTTCCCGCCGATGCCGCCAGCCGGTCCGCCACTTCCTTCTGCACCATCAGGACGATCGTTGAAAAGTAGCGGTGATACTCAAACAGCCGCAGCAGAATATCCGACGTGATGTAGTACGGCAGATTGCCGACGACGCGCGCCGGCTCGGGTGAGAAGTTAAGTCCCGGCCGCAGCAACCCCGGCTTCGGCCCGAACACCGTGTCGAGCTCAATCGTCAGTATGTCGCCCTCGATGATTTCCACGTTCGGCTGCATGGAGAACTGCATCCGCAATTGCGCCGACATCACGCGGTCCAGTTCCACGGCGATCAGCCGCTTCGCTTTCTGCGCAAGCATCTCGGTGATGGCGCCGCGCCCCGGCCCAATTTCCAGCACAGTCGCCTGCGAAATATCGCCCAGAGCCTCAACAATCCGCAGCGCCGCCGTGTCGCTCGCCAGAAAATGCTGTCCGAGTTTTGGCTTGTGCGGCACCTTCCCGCTTGTGGTCTTAGGATTGTCGACCTTGGGCACGTTGACCCTCTTTCCTTCTCCGCTTTAGACTGGCTAAGTCTCTTTCCTGCGCGGTTTCCTCATGAGCAGAATGCGACCAGTTGCTGGAATCGGATGCCGGCTTCGAAGGCCACGATCCAGCCGCACTCGGCCGCACAGGTTGCGGAATGCACGAACAATCATAGCGTGAGCGGGACGGATTGCGTCGAACGCTGCGGGGGTCTTCTGTTATGCACATCGCTTTTGCGGCATCGGAATGCGTTCCTTTCTCGAAGACCGGCGGCCTGGCCGACATCGTAGGCGCACTCCCGCGCGCTCTTGCCAGTTTGGGACACCAGGTCAGTGTTTACGTTCCGCGCTATCGCCAGACCAAGCTCGACGATCCCCAGACAGTGGTCGGCAGCATCACCGTCCCCTTTGACGACAAATACCGCTTCTGCTCCGTAGTGACTGCTGGCGCCAGCGCAGGCGTTCGCTACTACTTCGTCGACTATCCCCCCTACTTCGATCGCGAAGGCCTCTACGGAACGCCCGCCGGCGACTACACCGACAATGCCGAACGCTTCTCGTTGTTCTCGCGCGCGGTCATCGAAGCTTCCAAGGTTCTGGGCGTTCCCCACATTTTTCATTGCCACGATTGGCAGACCGCGCTCATTCCCATCATGCTGCGCACCCTGTACGTCGAAGACCCGGCGTTCCAGGAAACCGGCACCGTCTTCACCATTCACAACATGGGCTACCAGGGCTTGTTTCCCTCTGAAATCCTGCCGCTGCTCATGTTGCCCTGGGACCTCCTGACGATTACGAAAATGGAGTTCTTCGGCCAGGTGANNCAGGTGAATTTCCTGAAAGGCGCGCTCGTCTATTCCGACTTCATCACCACCGTCAGCAGGAAATATAGCCAGGAAATTCAGACCACCGAGTACGGCTTCGGCCTGGAAGGCGTGCTCCGCGGCCGCAGTTCCACGGTAAGCGGCATTGTCAATGGCGTGGATTATGACGAGTGGAGCCCGCAGACCGACAAATTCATCGTGGCCAAATATTCGCCGCAGGACTTGAGCGGCAAGCAGAAATGCAAGCAGGACTTGCTCACCGCGTTCGGAGTGACAGAAGCCGATCCCAAACTCCCGGTCATCGGCATCGTTTCCAGGTTCGCCGCGCAGAAGGGATTCGATCTGATCTCCCAGATTATGGACCGCTTGGCGCGCGAAAAAATGATCGTAGTCGTTCTAGGCACCGGCGACAAAACCTATGAAGATATGTTTCAGCGGCTCCACAAGCAGTTTCCCAATAAGATCGCGATCAAGATCGCCTACGACAATGCAATTGCGCACAAAATCGAAGCCGGAGCCGATATGTTCCTGATGCCGTCCCGCTACGAGCCTTGTGGTCTGAACCAGATCTACAGCCTGAAATACGGCAC
>PLHN01000095.1 GCA_003139975.1 Acidobacteriaceae bacterium | reverse complement strand
ATGAAGTGGTTCGCGGGGAAGCCCGAGGAAAATTATGGAGTTGCACTCGATGCTGACTCCGAGGGATTTGCCGGGCATTTGCAGAAGGCGCGCGCGTTGACCAAACAGGCTGTCGATTTAGCCATTCGCGCTGACAGCAAAGAGAACGGGGCGATATGGCTGGAGAATAATGCGCTGCGGGAAGCTGCTTACGGAAATGCGGCGGAAGGGCGGCAAGCGGCGGCGGAGGGCTTGAAGCTGGCTCCGGCTAGCCAGGGCGTGGAGAGCGAGGCGGCGCTGGCCTTTGCTATGGCGGGCGACATGGCGCGGGCTGAGGCTCTGGCGAAAGACTTGAATACGCGCTATCCATTGGACACGCAGATGCAGGGACTGTGGCTGCCGGCGATCCGGACGCAGGTGGCGCGGGAGAAGAACTCCGCGGCTTCGGATGTTGCGGGAGCGGCCGCGCTCGAGGCGCCGGTCCAGTTCGGACAGATTACGTTCTTGAACAATATTTCCTGCATGTACACGACGTATGTCAATGGAGAGGCGTTGCTGGCTGTGGGGCAGGGCATTTCTGCCGCGGCGCAGTTTCAGAAGATTCTCGATCACNNGCGGCGCGGGTGCGGGCGCTGGCGGCTTATAAGGATTTCCTGGCGATCTGGAAGGATGCGGATCCGGATGTTCCCGTTTTGAAGCAAGCGCGGGCGGAATATGGGAAGCTGCAGTAAGCGGCGGGGACGAGTTGACGTCGTGCTAGAATCGGCTCGTGAGAACCCCGCGAAAGTTCACAGTGGTCATCGAGCGGGACGAAGCCGACTACTATGTCGCAACCGTTCCTGCTCTGCGCGGCTGCCACACGCAGGCGAAGAATCTCGACACTCTTATGAAACGAGTGCGCGAAGTCATCCAGCTTTGCCTGGAAGATGATCAGGGCAGCCCCGCGCTCGAACTCGTCGGCATCCAGCAAATCTCGATATGAGCCGCCTTCCCCGACTGAAGGGAAAGGAACTGGTTCGCCTGCTTGAAAAGGCCGGTTTCGAGATTGTGAACCAGGGGCAGCCACGTTTTTCTCAGGCATGCAGACGGAAGGGTAACTGCGGTACCCGTGCATTCGGGCGAGATCATAGGACCGGGACTTCCGCGTTCCATTCTTCGTGATATTGAAATGTCGACAGAGGAGTTGTTTGAGAGCCGCTGAGCAAGAATCGTTACCTCAGCGGCTAAAGCCGCGTTCAAAGCAATGCGGCTATCGCAGCGCTGAAGCGCTGCGCCACCCAAAATCAAGTTGCTGGCAAAGTTTTTCCGCAGCCCGGGGTAGCGTGCCTTCCCGGAAATTCCTTATAAGTTCTCCTGAGATTTTCGCGGGCGAGGGCGCCCGCGCCACACTTAACTCGAGTCTTGCTAGAACGGTTTGCGCGGGGTGATTACTTCATCTTTGATGAAGAATTGGGCGGAGCATTGGGAGGAGCCGCAGATGGTGGGGAGGAGGCCGGCTATTTGCTTGCGGGTAATCAAACCCAATGTGCCGCACGAAGGGCAGGAGAGGACCGCCCAATAGGGATCTTCCTTTTCGCCGACTTCGCCCGCATTCTCCAAGACGAATACGGTGCCCGGTTCCATCTGTTCGGGAATCCACTCGTTGATAATGCTCAATTCACCGATCATCATGCCTCCGGTCTGCTTTCCAAGTTGGCGTCAGGCTCTGCGAGCGCGGCGCACAGGCTGAACCCCTTCTGCAACTGCACGTTTCTTTTGCGACAGAATCTTGCCGCGGGCTATTTCTCCTCGAACCCGGCGGACTTCATCGCTCAGGCATATATCGAACATCGGCTGAGAGGAATTTTTTAGCAGGTCCACGACCTGCCTGGACGACGTGCGAAGGTACAGGTTTGTGCCGTCGGCGAGCAGGTGATACTCGGAGGCGGCGCGCACCGTGGAGGCAAGGTTTGTGCCGAATTCGCGCCCCAGGAAAGCGACGACCTTGCGGACGCGCTGCAGGGGAAATCCGCGGCGGCGCAACTGACAGATGACGGCGGCGGTGACGAGCTGATCCCAGTTGTAGATGCGGCGATGCCCCTGGCGGCTGGGCGTGACCAAGGCGCGTTCGTCCCACCACTGCAACTGGCGTGGCGTGATGCCAGTGAGGGTGATTACGTCGTTGGTTGTGAACTGCCGCTTCATTGTGCGTCCGTTCTGTTTCAAACAAATCGAGAGAGAAATGTTTGAAACATTTTAGGCGGAGAACGGTGGAAATCGATCAGGGTTTTGTGCTTATGATTGTTGACTAGGCGGGTACGCGGAGGGGGCTTTTGCGGCGCGGGAAATAATCGAGTGGCCGCAGGAAGCCCCCCAAAATCAAGAGGAACAGCGAGTTTTTCCGCAGCCTGTTTAAGCCGCTTTAGGCACTGCGAGGTTTGCGGTGCGGCTGAAGCCGCACCCGTTCAAAGCCAGATCACCATGTTCCTTCTTTGCGTCCCCACCACCAGAGGAGACCTACGGTCGCGGTGCTTTGGTCTTTGCTGAAGACTCCCTGTACGTCGGTCAGGAATGAGGGCTGGTTGGAGAAATCGCGACGCCACTCGTAGCGCGTCAGAAAACCATTCGCCATTTTGTAGTCGAAGGTGACGGTATTCTCTTTGAGCGCCTGCGTGATTCCGCTGAAGAGTCCTCCGCGGTCGGACATATATTCGGCGCGGGTCGCGAGGGCTACCCTGGGCGTGAGTTGGTATTGGATGTAGGCGACTCCGCCATCGACGTGAGAAGGCGCAGAGGACTCGCCGGGGGCCTGATTTTTCCAAAGACGCTGAATCTGATAGTCTCCTTCGATTTGCAATGTCAGCTTGGGCGTGGCCTGCCAGGTGGCGTAGCTGTCGAAGATGTGAGTTCGTCCATCGGGCGCGGGTCGGATCGCGGTAAAGCACAAGCCTGGCTGAACCGGGATCGGCCCGCAGTCGGTTGCTGGTGCACGATCGGGATGTTCCTGGCCGACGTAGTAGTTCATGGTCCAGGTGAGGGCCTTTTGTGGCTTGGCCGTGAAACCAAATAACTCATCTTTGAAAGCGTTGGTGGCTTCGACCTGATTGGTGCCATTTACTACCCAATAGTTGACTGCGAACCGGTCATTGAGCGGAAGGCTGGCCCGCAGTCCCATGTGATAGAAGGGCAGGAAACTGAACCAGAAGGAGCGCGAATAGTTCATCTGGTCTTTGGTNNAGCGAACTGCTCCACTTGCCGAAGTCGATGTTCAGTCCTTTGCCCAGGGGCACGACGTAGGTGCCGTAGACCTGAAAAATGTTGCGATAGATGTCGGGGCGGGGTTCATTTAAAGGATTTCCCTGCGACGTGTCGGTGGATTGACCAAATTGCAAATCCAGGCGGCCACCCCAGCGGCGGCCAGCAGCGACGTCGGGTGGATGATCGAAGATGACATCGGCCTGATTGAGGCTGAACTCGTTGCTCAAAACGTCATAGGGGCGCAGCAGGTTCACGCGGCCTACGGGATGATTAAAGTTGTATTCGTAGTAGGTATCCACCGCTAGATCGATGGT
>PLHN01000396.1 GCA_003139975.1 Acidobacteriaceae bacterium | reverse complement strand
GTGCAGAACGCGATGACCGGGCCGGATACGTCGTTGGCGGGAGGAGCCGTCGCCGCTGCCACGCTGCTCATCATGAACTATTTGGTCGCCGAGCTATCCGGGGGTAATCGGCGCTTCCGCAGATTCATCCAGGGGCAGCCGAGCCTGCTCGTGCATGATGGCCAGGTCATCGAATCCCACATGGCCAAAGAGCACGTCAGCATGGATGAACTCGAGCGCTCCCTCCGCGAGCACGGTGTGGCCACCTACAAGGATGCGGCCCTCGCAGTACTTGAAGTGGACGGGTCGATCAGCGTACTGAAATACGACGACATCGCACCGACGGCCACAACCCACTTAAACCGGCGTCGCTTTATCAAGAAGAACTGAACCTGGCCGAGGAGCATTGCCGGCGGCAAGCACGCTCGCAAACAAGAATTGGAGCGCCCTTGGCGCTCCAAGAAAGTGCTGTTGCGCTGGCATCCGTCTAGCGGCTTTGGGCCGTTTACTTCGCCGAGTTCGCCTGATCCGCCGGAGGCCCCAAATTCGCCGGCATCTTCGCGGTCAGCGAGTTCAAAAACGCCAGAATGTCATCGCGCTCGTCGAAGCTCAGAAAATCGAGCGCATGCATTTCCTTGTCGAGGTGAGCGTTCGCATTACCGCCGCCAACATAGTGGCCCATCGCATCCTTTAATGTAGGAAAGCTGCCGTCGTGGAAGTAGGGTGCCCGTTGCGCGATGTTGCGCAGCGTTGGCGTCTTGAACGCGCCGTAGTCCGCGTCGTTCTTCGTTTGGTCGTAGCGCCCAAGGTCATTCAGCTTGCCCTCGATATCCGCGCCCACGCCCAGGTTGTGGAATTTGTTGTCGGTGAAAAGCGCGTACTTCTCGCCAATGGTGTGGCAGACCGCGCAGTTGCCCTTCTTGGGATCCATGAAGAGCTTCAGCCCGCGCTGCGCCGACGCCGAGAGTGCCTTCTTGTCGTGGCCATAATAAAAGCGGTCGAAAGCCGAGTTGCCACAGAGCACCGTGCGCTCGAACGAAGCAATCGATTTAACTACCAAGTCAATGGTGATGTGATCCGTACCCCAGGCCTCCTTGAACAACGCCACGTACTTCGGGTCGGCTTGCAGGTGCGCGACGACCGCGTCGTGGCTGGTGGCCATTTCGACAGGATTCGCGATCGGCCCCTTGGCTTGCTCTTCAAGGCTGGGCGCGCGTCCATCCCAGAATTGCACCTCGTTGTAAGCGGAATTGATCACCGTCGGAGAATGACGTGTCCCTTTCTTCCCGCCAACGCCGATCGAAGGCGAATTTCGGTCCGTGAATCCGGTCTTCGGAGAATGGCAGGAAGCGCACGTAATCGTGCCATCGCCGGAGAGCGCGCCTTCGTAATACAGTCGCCGGCCGAGCGCAACGGTTTCCGCAGTTGGAGGGTTATCCGCCGGAATCGGCACCGCCGGCAAACCAAGGGGCGGCTTGATGGTCAAGGGTTTACCGACTGGCATGACCGCAGTGGCGGCTTGATCGGCAGCCAAAACGGTGGATGGCGCGGCATTCCAATGTCTAGCCGCGACAATCAGCAAGGTCACAGCGAAAATGACGAGGATCAGGCTCAAGAACCTAAGTGTTCTCATAAAGACTCTCCTTCTATATGTGTGTCGAATTGTATCCAGCGGCGTCGATCGGGTCGGTGACGTGTGACACTGCCCCGAGTGAAGTGTGGCAAGGGTGGCGCGGGCGCCCTCGCCCGCGGCCCTTGACTTTGATCTTGCCTTTGATTTTGATCTTGTCCTTGACTTTGATCTTCAATCAACCGATGACCCGATCACCCAATGGCCCGATCTCAGGGTCTCGTCATCTTCTCCGGCTTCACCAGGGCATCAAATTCCTCGCCCGTAAGATGACCCAGCTTCACCGCCGCCTCGCGCAGGCTCGAGTGCTCGACGTGCGCCGTGTGCGCAATCTTTGCCGCGTTGTCGTATCCCACCTTCGGAGCGAGCGCCGTCACCAGCATCAGCGAATTTTTCACATACCAGTCGACCTTCGCCTTATCGACCTCAATGCCCTTGATCATGTACTCAACGTAGCCGTGGCAGGCGTCGGTAATTAAAGTGACCGAGTGCAGGAAGTTATAAATGATCACCGGCTTGTACACGTTGAGCTCAAAGTTGCCCTGCGATCCGCCGAATCCCACAGCCGCCGTCGCTCCGTGCACCTGCACGCAGACCATCGTCATCGCTTCGCACTGCGTCGGATTCACCTTGCCCGGCATGATCGACGACCCCGGCTCATTCTCCGGAATCACCAGTTCACCCAGCCCGCACCGCGGACCCGAAGCCAGCCACCGAATATCGTTCGAAATCTTCATGAACGACGCCGCCAAAGTCTCCATCGCGCCCTGCGCAAACACAATCTCATCGTGCGCCGATAGCGCGGCGAACTTATTCGGATGCGAGCGGAAGGGAAGTCCCGTCAATTCCGCAATCTTCTTCGCCGCGCGCTCGGCAAACTCCGGATGCGTATTCAGCCCCGTCCCCACCGCCGTCCCGCCAATCGCCAGGTCATACAGGCCGTCCAGCGCCTGCTCCAACCTCTTTATGTCGCGGTCCAGCAAACTAGCCCAGCCGCCAAATTCCTGACCAATCGTCAGCGGCGCCGCATCCTGCAAGTGCGTGCGGCCAATCTTCACGATGCTGTCAAACTCTTTCGCCTTGGCCGCGATCGCATCGCGCACCGTCTTGATCGCCGGAATCAAATCGTTCTTCACCCGCGACGCCGCCGCAATATGCATCGCCGCCGGAAACGTGTCGTTCGACGACTGCGACATATTCACGTCATCGTTGGGATGGATCGGCTTCTTACTCCCCAATTGGCCGCCCGCAATCTCAATCGCGCGGTTCGAGATGACCTCATTCACGTTCATATTGGTCTGCGTGCCCGAACCTGTCTGCCAGATGCGCAGCGGGAACTGATCATTCAGCTTGCCGGCAATCACTTCGTCGGCGGCCTGCGCGATCAGCTTCGCCTTGTCCGCCGGCAGCTTGCCCAAATCCTGATTCACCAGCGCGCAAGCCTTCTTCAGCGTGCCAAACGCGCGAATCAGCTCGGGAGGCATCACGTCGCGCCCAATATCAAAATGCAAAAGCGAGCGCTGCGTTTGCGCTCCCCAGTAAACATTCGCGGGGACTTCGATCTTGCCCATGCTGTCGGATTCGGTGCGCGTCTTGGTTTGAGTCGCGACGGCGGGTTCGGTAGGAGTAGCCATGATGAAATCTCCTGTGCGTCGGGCGCTGGACGAGAGAGAGCAGCCAGGCCCGTTGGCGGATATGAGGAACCCATTATTATACGGCGCGGATATCGTTGTGGCGTGTGACGGAAACGCCATTTAGTATTGCCGAGACTGACAATGCGCGAAACTTTGCAACGGGACGGTTTCGTTTTCCAGAAGAAGCTACTAGCGCATATCCCAACGCTTGAGGTCGCTCGTCGCCTCGGCTCTGTCCTCGATGTCGATCCGTCTATCCGAATTCCAACAGTACAATCTCTGAACCCGCGGTCGATAAGCGAGGCCACGAGAAATCAATATAGTGGGAATTATGGCTTGGATCTCTTCCCCCTTCACACAGATCTCGCGCATTGGGCGATCCCGCCCCGTTACATTCTTCTGCGGTGTCTGGTCGGAACCGAGGATGTCTTCACTAATCTTCTTCCCGCCTCGTACATAGTCGGTATAGTTGGAAGCACGACACTGCAGAGGGCCGTCCTTAGAACCCGAAGGCACCGCTTCGCGTGTTCAGGCTTAGTTCGTGCAATGTCGCGTCATCACAACGAAGAGATATTTCGTTGGGATCCGATTTTCCTTCAACCCCTCAATGGCCGCGCGGAAGCTCTTAAACGTGTAATGCTTGACCCCGAGTGGAACGACGCGACGATCAAAATCCTGCTGCGGGACCCGGGAGATATACTTCTTATCGATAACTGGCGGATGCTTCACGGACGCAGCCAAGTTCCAAGCCGAAGTGCCAATCGCCATATCGAGCGCGTCTACCTAAGCGAGGTATTCAATGACCGCTAGCCCGACACAGGATGCATGGTCCTCGGAGGCCCTGCTTAGCAAAGCTATTCTCTACGTCGAAGAGATGGAGAGGTATACCGCGGAGGACTGGCAATTCGGCTTCTGGGCGAGTCTCAGCCTGGAATTTATCGCGCGTGCGTCACTCTCCCACATCTCCCCAACGTTGTTGGCAAACCGCAAGGATTGGCGCAACATTCATCACGCGCTCGGCCATCCCCCGACGTTGCTAGGATTTACGCCTACCTCCGTGACCACTGCCGAGGTGATGTCAATTCTGAAAGAAATCCTACCCGAATTTACTAGCGAACTCGCGGGCTCATGCATTAAGCATTCCAACCGCCGAAACGCGGAGCTTCATACAGGGGAGGAAGCATTTGCCGGTCTGGGCACGTCTTCTTGGCTCCCCCAGTACTACGCGAGCTCAAAGGTGCTGCTTGAATCCATGGGCAAGACTCTTGGCGATCTATTCGACAATCCAAAGGCCGCCGAGGAGCTGATTGCTTCGCTACAAGATCGGGCCGCGAAGGCGGTACAGCAGGACATCGAGGCCCACAAGCAGATTTGGAAGGGCAAGAGCCCCGAAGAGCGAGCGGCATCGCTTGCACAAGCTACTTCTTGGGCCGGCCGTCATGCGGGTCATCGCACGTCGTGCCCTGCGTGCAATAGTCCGTCCCTGCTTCGCGGGTCCAGCCACGGTGCTGTCACGACCGAGGTTGGCGACGATTTGGTCGTGCAGAAACAGACTATGGTGCCGTCCTCATTTGAATGCATCGCATGCACTCTGCGAATCTCAGGATTGTCCAAACTCTCTGCGTGCGGACTTGGCGACGCGTTTACAGCGACTTCCAGGTGGTCGGTAGCCGACTTTTTCGGGCTCCACACTGACGAAGAACTCGAGGAGGCCCGAGCAGAAGGGGCCGAGCCACAATGGGAAGATGACCAAAACGAGTAATCGACCCTTCATCTTGCCCCCTAAATGCGGACCGAAAATCAATGGCAAATTCTGACGCGTACCTTGTCGAGCAGCGAGACGATGGAACAGTTGCGGTTATAGGACATCGGAAGAAAAAGGCTGCAAGAGTGTTTCACGAAGGACACCGACAATGGGCGGTTTCAATAGCACATCATTACGCGGGACCGCGCGGAGCAGTTGTGTTCAAGGAAGCCAACGGTAGGATGTCGGGGTGTGGCTGTTCTCGCTGCAAAGCTAACACGAAATGGTTTGAGTAGCGTGGGGCGATGCCGATCGACTCCGCTGTACGCGGCCGAAGGTTTCTCTACCGGTGCGCGGTCCGCGGCGGTTGACTCTCCATTACCACGCGCAGGATGCGGTTGATGCGGGTCTGGTAGCCCTTGCCATGCCCCTTCAGCCGATCGAGAACGTCCTCATCCAGACGAATCGTCAACTGCTATTTCGCCGGCGGCCACGCCATCGTTGCCTTCTTGAGAAAGGTCTTGTCCA
>PLHN01000504.1 GCA_003139975.1 Acidobacteriaceae bacterium | reverse complement strand
CGTTCAGGAGTACGCGCAGAAACGCACCTTCATTCAACTGCTGCAACTCTCGAAGAAACATGCGCCTGATTTTGGCGCACAGGCCCGCGCGATCAATGCTGGCTTCGATCTCTTGCTGAAGAGCGGCGTGGAATTTGATTTTATCGGCAATGTGGATTCAGATATCGCGTTTGAAGCGTCGTATTTCCGCGAACTGTTCCGCAAATTTGAGGCAGAACCCAGCCTGGGTCTGGCTGGAGGATGGTTATTTGAAAATGACGGTGTGAAGTTCAGTCCCAGGAAAGGGAATCGCGCTACCAGCGTTCCTCACGGCATCCAGCTTTTTCGGCGGGAGTGCTTCCTGGCGATTGGCGGCTATATTCCGCTGCGCTACGGTGCTCCAGATTGGTGCGCTGAGATTTCGGCGCGCATGCATGGCTGGCAAGTCGAGTCGTTTCCCGACGTTCCCGCACATCATCGCCGGCCAACCGGGAGCGTTAGCGGGCGGGTGCGGTACTTGTACCGGGCTGGGCTGGCGGCTTTTTCGCTGGGGAGTCACCCAGCCTTTGAGGCGGCGAAATGCATTGTCAGCTTACATCGCCGGCCTTATTTAGTTGGGGCTCTCAGCCGACTGGCCGGGTTTGCCGCCGGATACTGGCGAAAGGAAGAAAGGCAAGTTTCCGAAGACCAGGTGCGCTTCTTAAGGCACGAGCAGTGTCAAACTTTACGCACCAGTTTGTCGGCACTTCTGGGCATCCTTCCCAACGTAGCCGCGGCCGCGGCACGGGACAGGGGCAAGCGTTCTTTGTCGCAGCAATAATCAAACAATATCTGACTTATGGCTCGAAGCGCTTACAGCAAGTTCAGACGCGTGCTGAGTTTGTTCGTCAGTCTTGCGTTCTACACCATCGACTCCGGGTGGCGCCTGGCTCTTTCGACATTTGGCAAAAAGCCGCGCCCGACATGCGTCGTTGTCTACTATCACGCGGTCAGAGATGAAGAGCGCCAGGCCTTCGCTGGGCAGATGGATCTGATTCGCCGACTAACAGAACCCATCTCTGTCGATCGCGTTGTACCGATGCTTCCGGACAGAAGGTATTCGGCGGTTACGTTCGATGATGGCTTTGAGAACACGATTCGGAACGCCGTTCCTGAGCTCACGAAAAGAGGCATACCGGCGACCATCTTCGCCATGCCAGATCTGCTCGGCGAGTGCGCGAGTTGGTGGCCTGAGTCTGCGCCCGAGCGCTGCGAACGGCTGGCATCGGCGGAGCGCCTTCAACAGTTGCCTGCGGAGTTGATCTCGGTCGGGTCCCATACTCTAACTCATCCACGACTTCCCTCTCTGGCGGAGGGGAACGCGCGCCGGGAGCTTTCTGAATCGCGAATTAAGTTGGAACAGTTGTTGGCACGTCCGGTGAAGACTTTCAGTTTTCCCTACGGCGACTTCAACGCGCAATTGGTGGAATGGTGCCGTGATACCGGGTATGAGCGGGTTTTTACAACCTTGCCGGTAATCGCATTTTCCGATCCTGAAGAGTTTGCGGTTGGCCGAGTCAGCGTGGAGCCCACGGATTGGCCGCTGGAATTCCGCCTGAAACTACTGGGCGCCTACCGGTGGCTGCCATTGGCATACAAGCTCAAGCGCACTCTTCTCTCGGCGCCGGCCGCCGGAAAAGGCCGCGATTTGCAAGCAAGCTTGGCGCGGAAGTAGTCCTCGATCGGCCTGGCAGTGCGTCGGGTCAAACTCTGGAACGACAAACAAGAGGGAGGTAGACGTTGGAGCGGGCCCCGACATCGGTGAATAGCAGCGTGCTCAAGTATTTTCGATATCCCGAACAGTATGGCCGGTTTGCATCGACTGGTTCGCTGTCGGCGAGTCGCGGTTATTTTCGCTTCGACGGGAACACGCTATTCGGCCGCGTGAACGGTCAGCCAGCAAACACTCCCGTCAATCTCTCGGAAAACAAAGTAGCGGAGGCCAGCGTCAAGAACGGCGTCGTCTACCTGCCTTTCGACCCTACGGAAATAGTAGACTCCCTCCGGCAAGAGGCCTACATGAAAGGCAGCCAGAGGGGGCTGATGCCTGCGATTACTGCCGCATACTACTTTGTGCGACCGATTTTGCCGGTGGCCATCCGAAAGCATCTGCAGAGCTTTCGTTTGCGCAATTGGGAACGCTTGCCGTTCCCGCACTGGCCGGTCGATCGGACCGTGGACAATCTCATGGAGCAAGTCCTGCTCATGATACTCAGAGCAGAGAACCTGAAAGAAATTCCATTTATCTGGTTCTGGCCCGACAATGCCTCCAGTCCGGCCCTGGTGACCCACGATATCGAGACCGCGTCAGGCATAGATCTTTGCCCGATGATCATGGACATCAATGACTCGTTCGGGATCAGCGCTTCTTTCCAGGTGATACCGGAGCATCGCTACCACGTGACCAAGGAGTTTCTGGATTCCCTGCGCCAACGCGGTTTCGAGGTTGTCGTGCACGACCTGAACCATGATGGGCGCTTGTTCCATGAACGAAAACAGTTTATGGAGCGCGCAAAAAAGATTAATGCGTACGGCAAGGAATTTGGCGCGGCAGGATTCCGGGCGGGGATCCTCTATCGAAACCAGCAGTGGTTCGACGCGCTGGATTTCGAATACGACACGTCCGTTCCCAACGTGGCCCATCTCGATCCGCAGCGAGGCGGTTGCTGCACAGTCATGCCGTACTTTGTTGGCAACGTGCTGGAATTGCCGGTAACGATGACACAGGACTACACGCTGTTCAACATCCTGAACGATTACTCCACCAAATTGTGGGAACAGCAGATCGAGTTGATCATGGAGAAGCACGGCTTGATCAACGTGATCATCCATCCCGATTACATTACCGGTCCCCGGGAGCGAGCCGTCTACGAGGCTCTCCTCAGTCATTTGGTCGAACTGCGCCAGAAACAGAACGTCTGGATCACAACGCCGGGCAAAGTGAATCGCTGGTGGAGACAGCGCGCCGAAATGACAATTATTGAAGAAGATGGGTTGTTGCGGATTGAAGGCGCAGGCAACGAGCGGGCGAGCATCGCCTATGCCACGGAACGCGACGGGCAACTGGTCTACAGTCGGGTCCCCTCGCAGGCGAAGGTTCCAGGTTCGGTTATTGGCTAGTCGGCAAATCCCCCAGAATTAGTCAGCGCGAAAATAACGGGAGGTCTATGTCAGGCTGCAATGTAACCGTGATCGGAGCGGGGCCGTATGGCTTGGCGGCTGCCAATTTCTTACGCGCGCATCGTGTTGAGGTACGCGTATTCGGATCGCCCATGGCGTTCTGGGCGGAGCAGATGCCCGCGGGGATGCTCCTGCGCTCGAATTGGGAGGCATCGCACATTGCGGATCCCAAGGGCACACTCAGCCTCGATGCTTTCCGGAACGCCGAAGGGAATCACTTTGGAAAGCCGATTCCGCTGAAGCGCTTTGTGGACTATGGGCTCTGGTATCAGAGGCACGCGGTGCCCGATGTCGATCCTCGGCAGGTGACCAGCCTGCAGCGGAGCGGACGGGATTTCCTTGTGAGTTTGTCGGACGGGGAACAGTTCACTTCCCGGCGCGTGGTAGTCGCTGGAGGGATTGGCCCGTTTGCCTACCTGCCAGAGGAATATTCGGCTCTTCCAAAAGAACTAGCTTCGCATGCCGCGGATCATCGCGATTTGAGCAAGTTCAAAAGAAAGAAAGTCGCCGTCATCGGAGGGGGACAGAGCGCATTGGAGTCGGCGGCGCTACTCAAAGAAACGGGAGCGCAGCCCGAAGTGCTGGTGCGCGAATCGTCGCTGAATTGGGTTGGGTTGCACGCTCGTCTGCATCATCTGGGTCCGATTTCGAAACTGTTCTACTCGAATCGCGACGTAGGACCGGCGGGAATCAGCCGGCTGGTGGCGGCACCGCACGTGTTTCGCCGCTTTCCGCGGGAGTTTCAGGATAAGGTCGCCTATCGCGCCATTCGTCCCGCAGGCGCGGCCTGGTTACAACCGCGGTTAAAGGACATAACGATCTCCCTGGGCCGCACGGTTCTGCAGGCGGCGGAAAAGGGAAGTGGCGTGCACCTCAAGTTGGACGACGGCAGCGAGCGCTTCGTCGACCATTGCTTGCTGGCCACGGGATTCCGCGTGGATCTGAGCCGTTACGGTTTTCTGCCGCCCTCACTTTTAGCGCGCCTTCGGACCGTAAATGGATTTCCGGTCCTCAAGCGAGGTTTTGAAAGCACGATTCCGGGACTCCATTTTGTGGGTAAGACGGCATCGTGGAGTTTTGGGCCGCTGTTGGGTTTTGTTTCGGGGACGGAGTTTGCATCTACGGAACTGGCGCGCTTTGTGAGCCGCGCGAACGGAGCGGCAAACGGAAATGGCTAATGCGACCAGCGCGCTGCTCGAGCGGAGCGCAAGCGAGCGCTTCGGCACCAAGATAGCCGGAGCAGTCGTTCTCGGCGGCGATTATCAGGGACTGGGGATTGTCCGGAGTCTGGGAAGACACGGCGTTCCCACCTGCATCGTCGACGACGAGCACTCGATTGCCCGCTATTCTCGCTATGCCGGCAGGGCAATACGCTTTTCTAATTTAAAAGATGAGCGCCATACCGTCGACGAGTTACTAAGTCTGGGCCGCAGACTCGGGCTGGAGGGCTGGCTGCTTTACCCCACGCGCGATGAGCTGGTAGCCGCGGTATCGCGCTATCGCGACGAACTGAGCCAGGTATTTCGAGTTCCGACCCCGGAATGGGAGAGCGTGCAATGGGCGTGGGACAAACGAAATACCTATAGACTCGCGGCCCAGTTGGGGATCCCGATCCCCGCGACATGGTATCCCAGCAGCGTTGCGGAACTGGAGCAGTTTGACGAACTGGCTCCGCCTTTTGCCATCAAGCCGGCAATCAAGGAACACTTTGTTTATGCGACCCGGGTGAAGGCATGGTGCGCGGAAAGCCACGCCGAACTGCGCACGCTGTTTCAGAAGGCTTACGAGATCGTGGGGCCGGGCGAAGTGATGGTGCAGGAAGTCATTCCCGGCGGAGGCAGCCAGCAATATTCTTACTGCGCTTTCTTCCGCGCGGGCGAGGCCGTTGGCAGCATGGTGGCAAAGAGGAGACGGCAGCATCCGCTGCAATTCGGGCGGGCGAGCACATTTGTCGAAACCATTGAGCAGCCTGAACTGGAAGAGATGTCGGAGCGCTTTCTGAGGGCGATCGATTATTACGGCCTGGTCGAACTGGAGTACAAACTAGATCCGCGTGACGGGAAATTCAAGATGCTCGATGTCAATGCGCGCACGTGGGGGTATCATACGCTGGGTGCCAGCGCGGGAGTGGATTTCAGCTACATGCTCTTCGCGGACCAAATGGGACTCCCAGTTTCGCCGGTTAAGGCGCGGCCCGGCGTCGGCTGGATGCGAGCGACCACCGATATTCCTACAGTGTGTCTGGAGTTTCTGGCGGGAAGCATGGGCCCCAGAGGCTATCTCCGTTCGCTGGGAATGTGCCGGACGGAAGCGGTATTCAGCCTCGAGGACCCTCTTCCCGGCGTCGCCGAATTGTTTCTGATTCCGTACCTCGCTGTGAAAAGAGGCTTCTGAGTCGTTTGCTATCCGACTAAAGTGTATAGCCCTTTCGTGCCGCACTCACTTTTCGATGCGTTCGATAAAATCATTGTTATGTCGCAGTTAAGTTAACCCTGCACGAGCTTCCCCCGGCTTAGTGTCTAATGAATTCCCCAAAGCCCATGAATCCGCTTGAACTCGCAGGACAGTCCTCAACCGAGCCCGGTTTCGACTTTCCGGACTGTCTGGCGCAGGACCTGTTCGTCGCACAGGCGATGCGCGCACCGGAGCGGCCCGCAGTCATTTCTGTGTCTGGTGGACTGTCCTACGGCGAGCTGCTTTCCGCTTCCCGCATGCTTGGCCATCGACTAAGGGCCCTTGGCGTCAAGCCCAATACGCTGGTCGCGATCGTAATGGACAAGGGCTGGGAGCAGGTTGTTGGGGTGCTGGGCGCTCTTGAGGCAGGCGCCGCTTACCTGCCAATGGACGCGAATGTTCCGCCCGACCGTTTGCGTTATTTATTAGAGGACGGGGAAGTCGAGGTTGTCCTGACGCAGTCATGGCTGGACGAGAGGCTGAAATGGCCTGGGAACGTCGCGCGAGTGTCGGTCGATCAGCCCGGTTTGCTGGCAGGCGATGCGGAGCCACTCGCTCGCAGGCAGACTCCGGAAGACATTGCCTACGTTCTTTACACCTCCGGTTCCACGGGAAAGCCAAAAGGCGTGATGATTGGCCACCGCGGGTTAGTCAATTGCATCCTGGAAACGAATCGCGCCTTTAGCGTGAAGGCCGATGATCGCGCTCTGGCAGTAACCGCCCTGCACCACGATATGTCGGTCTATGACATTTTTGGCATTCTGGCTGCGGGCGGCAGCATTGTGATGCCGGAACGCGATGGCACGCGCTCGCCCGACCATTGGGTCGATCTGATTAACCAGCTGGGCGTCACGGTGTGGAATTCGGTGCCTGCTTTTATGGAGATGCTGCTGGTTCACGCGGCGGCTCGAAAGCTGGTGCTGCGCGATCGGCTGCGCTTGGCATTTCTTGGTGGCGATTGGATTCCACTGAGCGCCCCAGCGCGGATTCGCGAGCATTTTGGTGACGTGCAGGTTGTCAGTGTGGGCGGCCCGACCGAAACCACCGTTTGGAACATCTGGTTTCCGGTCAAGCAACTGCCGCCCGATTGGAAGAGCATTCCGTATGGGCACCCGATCGCAAACACGCGTTACTACGTAATGGATCAAAACCTGAACGAGTGCCCGGCGGGTGCGCCGGGAGAGCTGTGCTGCGCAGGGGTCGGATTGCTGAAAGGCTATTGGCGCAACCCGGACCAGACGGCGGCCCGCACCGCAGTGCATCCGCGCACCGGTGAGCGGATTTATCGCACCGGCGATCGTGGGCGTTTGATGCCCGACGGCGAAATCGAGTTCCTGGGCAGAATCGACCGCCAGATCAAAATTAATGGACAAAGAATCGAGCTTGGTGAAATCGAAGCTACTTTGATCCGGCAGCCCGGCGTGAAGCAAGCCGTGGTCGATGCGGTCGAAGTGGACGGCCAGAAGAAAATGGTGGCCTATGTTGTCCCCGACCTTGGGCTTCAATTGCAGCCGGGCGACCTGCGCGCTGCGGTCGAGAATTTTCTGCCCGCGCATATGCTGCCTTCTACTTTCTTGATATTGGAGTCCCTTCCACTCAACGCGAACGGCAAGGTGGATCGCAGTCTGCTGCCCGCTCCGACGAGTAACGAACCTTTCCCTGGCGGATTGCCACCAATGAGTGGAATGGAAGCAATCATTTCTTCAATATGGAGCCGGATCCTCGGAGTGGCGCAACTTAGTCCGACAGATAACTTCTTCGATTTAGGTGGCGATTCGATCCTTCTTGTGCAGGTGCATGCTGAGTTACAAGAGGCTTTAGGGCGCGTGTTTTCAGTTACGGACTTGTTCCAGTACTGTTCTATCCGGTCGCTCGGCAAGTATCTAGAGGGGCAAACCAAGCCACAATTCACTGGCGATGATATCGCAGACAGAATCAGCAAGAGACAGCGGGCACTAGAACAGCAGCGGCGCGTGAGACAACTTTCATGAGCAATCAGAAACCACAGGATCTTAGCAACGCGATTGCAGTCATAGGCATGTCGGGCCGCTTCCCGGGAGCTCGCAACGTAGCCGAGTTCTGGCGCAACCAGTTGGCGGGCATCGAGTCGGTCACTCATTTCCGCGCGGATGAACTGGAGGTGGCGAACGCCGCGGAAGCGGTGAAAGACCCGGCCTATGTGGCCGCGCGCCCGATCGTGAACGACGTCGACCAGTTCGATGCGGCGTTCTTTGGCCTCTATCCCAAAGAAGCGGAACTCATGGACCCGCAGCATCGCCTCTTCCTCGAGATCTGTTGGGAGGCGCTCGAAGATGCCGGCTGCGATCCCATGAATACGCCCGGCATGACCGGTGTTTATGCGGGATGCAGCACGAGCACGTACTTCCTGAATCATGTGTGCCGTGACCGGCGATTTGTCGAAGACTACGTCGCTGGATACCAGGTGGCGAACTACCCGGTGCTGTTGGGCAGCAACGTCGATTTCCTGGCTACGCGCGTTGCCTACAAGTTCAACCTGAAGGGACCGGCCTTTACGATGGTTGCGGGTTGCTCGTCGTCGCTGCTGGCCATCTCCCAGGCAGCGCTATCCCTGCAGACCTATCAATGCGACATGGCGCTGGCGGGCGGAGTTTCCGTTACTTTTCCGCAGAAACGCGGATACCTCTATCAGGACGGCGGCATGGCCTCGCCCGACGGCCATTGCCGCGCGTTCGATGAGAACGCCAACGGAACGGTATTTGGGGGCGGCGCGGCAGTTGTGCTCTTGAAGCGGTTCGAAGACGCGGTCGCCGATGGCGACCAGATCTATGCGGTGATCCGCGGATTCGCAGTGAACAACGATGGCTCGAGCAAGGTGGCCTACACGGCGCCGAGCGTCGAGGGCCAGGCTCAAGTGGTGGCGATGGCACAGGCGGTCGCGGGAGTTTCGCCCGAGACGGTTGGCTATATCGAGGCGCATGGCACAGGAACACCGTTGGGCGATCCGATCGAGATCGCCGCGCTCACCCAGGCATTTCGTGCACACACAAAGGCGAAGCAATTTTGCGCCGTAGGCACGGCTAAAACAAATGTCGGGCATCTGGATATCGCAGCCGGCGCCACCGGGTTCATTCATGCCGTGCACGTGGTGCGCAACGGCATCTATCCGGCCACCCTGCACTTCAAAAGGCCGAACCCAAAACTTGAGTTGGAGAACAGTCCGTTTTACGTGAACGCCAGCCGCAAGGAGTGGCAGCAGAAAAACGGACCGCGCCGCGCCGGCGTCAGCGCATTTGGCGTAGGCGGAAGCAACGCGCACGTGGTTTTGGAACAGGCGCCAGAACGGCCGCAGGCGGCTTCCTCGCGCGCGATGCAGTTATTGGTCCTTTCGGCCCGGTCTGAGGCGGCACTCGATAAAGCAACCTCGAATCTTGGGGAGTATCTGTCGTCACATCTCGACCTATCTCTGCCAGACGTTGCCTGGACTCTCCAAACTGGACGTCATGCTTTCCCTTGCCGCCGGACGATCATCGCCCGCGATGTGCCCGAGGCGATCACGAATATTGCACAGCGTGATCGCAAGCGCGTGCAGACGCGCTTACGTCCCCTGGAAAATCCGGGTGTGTGCTTTCTGTTCCCGGGACAAGGCTCGCAACACCCGAACATGGGCCGCGAGTTATACGAAACCGAGCCGGTCTTCAAGGCAGCGGTGGATCGGTGTGCCGAGATTCTGCGGCCGCACCTGGGTGCCGATCTACGCGATCTGCTGTATCCGCAGGATGGCGCCTCCGAAGAAGCCAAGCGCAAGGTCACAGATACTGTCATTGCGCAGCCGGCCATCTTTACGATTGAGTACGCGCTCGCGCAACTCTGGATGAGCTGGGGCATTCAGCCCGCCGGCATGCTTGGGCACAGCATTGGGGAGTTTGCGGCCGCCTGCTTGGCGGGCGTGTTTTCGCTCGAAGACGCGCTCGCGCTGGTGGCTGCCCGGGGAAGGATGATGCAGGATCTGCCGCGTGGAGGCATGCTCTCCGTGCGTTTGCCGGAAAACGAGCTTCGCGCGCGGTTGACGGGAAATCTGTCCATCGCCGCCATCAACGCACCTTCCCTTTGTGTGGTTTCCGGACCATTAGATGAAATCGAAGAACTGGAGCGCAAGTTGGCTGCGGAGAACGTGGTTTCGCGCCGCCTGGTCACTTCTCATGCTTTCCATTCTTCGATGATGGATCCCATCGTCGAGCCCTTTACCAAGCGCGTGGCGCAGGTTCGCCTCCATGCGCCCGAGATTCCCTACGTTTCGGCTGTGACGGGGAAATGGATTACAGAGAAGGAAACGACCGATCCGGCTTACTGGGCGCGGCATTTCCGCCAGTCAGTGCAATTTGCATCCGGCCTGGCCAAGCTTCGGACGAAGCCCAACAGCATCCATCTGGAGGTCGGCCCGGGCAACGTTCTGGGCACGCTGGCCCGGCAACAGCTGGGCGCATCCGCCGACCAACCAATAGTCTCTTCGCTGACCGACGGTTTTTCCGGCGAAGGCGATGTCTCAAGTGTGATGAACGCGCTGGGCTCTCTCTGGCTCGCCGGAGCGCAACCCGATTGGCGCAAGCTTCACGGTGATGAACGAAGAGGAAAGGTCTCGCTGCCCACCTATCCTTTCGAACGAAAGCGCTGTTGGATCGAGGCTCCCGCTTCAGACAGATCTGCGCTGGCGCAGCCGGCCGCACCGGCTGCTGCTGCTGCAGAATATTTCATTGCAGAAGTCCCTTCTGGGAAGGAAAACACAATCGTGAATGCAAATCCGCGACCGCCCGCAACCTTGGCCGCACCGAGGTTGACGAAAATAGCCAGCGTTCTCTGTGAGATTTTCGAAGACCTTTCCGGGGTCGATGTCTCCAAGGCTGTCGGCTCGACAAGTTTTCTTGAAATGGGTTTCGACTCGCTCTTTCTTACCCAGGTAACGCAGGCTTTGTCGGCGAAGTTCGGGGTGAAGGTTACATTTCGCCAGTTGCTCGGCGACCTTTCCAGCATGGATGCGCTTTCCGAGTTCCTCGACAAACAATTGCCAGCGGATGTAATGGCGGAAACAGCGCCAGCAGCGGCCCCTCCCACAGTCGTTGCGGCTCCCACATCTGTGCAGGTATCGGCGCCCGCGATTCGGCCCATGCCGGTAGCGGCGGGAAGTGGAGATAGTTCCATGTCTGAATCTCCGGTTGAACGCCTGATGCGCGAACAGCTTCAGGCGATGAATCAGCTCTTTGCCCAGCAGATCGACGCGCTGCGCGGATCGAGTGCTGCGACTACGACCCTCGCACCCACAACTGTGCCCGCACCCGCAGCCACTGCTCCTCCGGTTGCGCCGGTTGTGAAGGCGCCCAGCGCGCCCGCGTCCACTCAGGTAGCCGAAACAACGACAGCTCCGATCGTGTTGCCGAAGGAGGAGTTCAAGCCCTTCGGCCCCTATAAGCCGCCGCAAAAAGGCATCTCCGGCAACGTGACCCCGCAACAGGAAGAAGGATTGCGCAAGCTGATCGAGTTGTACGTCCGGCGCACCGCGAAATCGAAGAGCTTCACGCAAGAGCACCGCGCAGAACTCGCCGATCCGCGTGTCGTCTCCGGCTTCCGCGTCCAGTGGAAGGAGATCGTATATCCCATCGTGACCCTGCGCTCGCAGGGGTCGCGCTTGTGGGACGTAGACGGCAATGAATACATCGACATTCTGAACGGCTTCGGCCCGATCATGCTCGGGCACCGTCCCGATTTTGTGGAGCAGGCGGTCGCCAAGCAACTCCACGAAGGGTTCGAGATCGGTCCGCAAACCCGGCTTGCCGGTGAGGTCGCCAAAATGTTTTGNNGCGGTGATGGCGGCGATGCGCGTGGCGCGAACCGTGACTGGCCGCAACAAGGTCGTGTTATTTGCCGGCGCCTACCACGGCATGTTTGACGAGGTGTTGGTTAAGGACGTGAAGAAGGCTGGCGTTCACCACGCGGCTCCGGTTGCGCCCGGCATCCCGCGCGAAAATCTCTCGAACATGATCGTGCTCGACTACGGCACCGCCGAATCGCTGGAGTGGATTCGTCAGAATGCGAACGACCTTGCTGCCGTGCTGGTTGAGCCGGTGCAAAGCCGTCACCCGCATCTCCAGCCTCGCCAGTTCCTCGAAGAGATTCGCAGAATTACGGAGAAATCGGGCGCCGCTTTGATTTTCGATGAAGTGGTCACCGGGTTCCGGGTTCATCCGGGCGGGTGCCAGGCGTTGTTTCGAATTCGCGCCGATCTTGCCACTTACGGCAAGGTTTGCGCCGGTGGATTGCCGATCGGCCTTCTGGCGGGCAAAGCTGCGTTCATGGATGCGCTCGATGGCGGGTCCTGGCAGTTTGGCGACGACTCCTATCCAGAAGTTGGTGTGACGTTTTTTGCCGGGACATTTGTGCGTCACCCGCTGACGCTCGCAGCCGTGAAGGCCGTGCTCAACTATTTCCAGCAACAAGGGCCAAGCCTGCAAACCAGCTTGAACGAGCGCACGACGAAACTGGTCACGCGGCTCAACGGCCTGTTCGAGCGCGAGCAGGTTCCCACGCGCGTCGAGCATTTTGCCAGCATCTTCTATTTTGCGTTTCCAACGGAAGAGCGATTCGCCAGCCTCTTCTATTACTTCCTGCGCGCGAAAGGGGTTCACCTTCTGGAAGGTTTCCCCTGCTTCCTCACCACGACGCACACGGATGCCGATCTCGAGAAAGTATTTACGGCGTTCAAGGAAAGCGTTGCCGACATGCAGAATGCCGGCTTCTTCCCCAAGGCCGGGAACGTGATCGAGTCAATCGCGGCGGTTGCCGCACCCTCAGCGGCGATGGCGGAGGTGGAAGTCCCGGTCACCGAACCGCAGTTGGAAGTCTGGCTCTCGGATCAGTTGAGCGACGATGCTTCCTGTTGCTTCAACGAATCCTTCAGCCTGCACCTGAAAGGCAAGCTCAACGAGACCGCTCTCAAAGAAGCCCTTCGTGCGCTTGTGAATCGTCATGATGCGTTGCGCGCGAAGTTTGTCCATGAAGGACAGCTACAGAAGTTCGTGCCGCACCTCGATCTCGACATTCCCACCGCGGACCTCACTTCACTGCGCGCAGAGGAGCGCGACGCGCGCGTAAAGCAGATGATCGCCGGCGATGCGCACACGCCGTTCCATCTTGCCGAAGGACCGATGGTCCGGGCTCAACTCCTGAAGCTTACCCCAGACTCCTGGCAGCTCATTTTCACCTCGCACCACATCGTGTGCGACGGCTGGTCGACCAACGTGTTGCTTGACGAATTGTCGAAAATCTACAACGCCCTGAACGCGGGCACGTCGTGGTCTTTGCCGGCGCCCATGAGTTTCGCCACCTATGCAAAATCGCAGCGCGAATTTCTGGAGGGACCCGAAGGCGCGAAGACCGAGCAATTCTGGCTCGACCAATTCCGTGAAGCTCCTCCGTTGCTCGACTTGCCTACCGACCGCCCGCGGCCCGGCATTCGCGAATTCAAAGGGGCAACCTATAGGACCAGAATCGGCGCCGATGCGTATAACGCGGTCAAGAAACTGGGAGCAAAGCAGAAGTGCACATTATTTGTCACGCTGCTTTCCGGCTTCCAGATTCTGTTGAGCCGGTTGAGCGGGCAGGAAGACATTGTCGTCGGCATCCCGACGGCTGGGCAATCGCTGCTTGAAGATGCCATTCTGGTGGGTCATTGCGTCAACTTCATTCCGCTGCGCGGAAAACTCACCGGCGATCCGACGGCGGCGCAGTTCCTGGCAAGCACGAAACAGACGTTGCTCGCCGGTTACGAGCACCAGAATTACACCTACGGCCGTCTGGTCAGAAAGCTTCAGACTCCGCGCGATCCAAGCCGCCTGCCGCTGACCGAAGTGCAGTTCAACCTGGAGCGCGTTGGCGACGACATGAAATTCGACGGATTCGAAGCGCAAGCCGATCCGAATCCCAAGAGCTTCGTCAACTTCGACATTTTTCTGAACATCGTGGAATCGAAAGATGGCCTCATGCTCGACTGCGATTACAACACGGGCCTGTTCGACGAAGCGACGATTGCGCGCTGGCTGGGCCATTACGAAACGCTTCTGCTCGGTATGGTCGATGACGCAGGTCAGCCGGTTTCGCGGCTACCTCTGCTCAATACGGCGAGCCGGCAGCAAATGCTGGTGGACTGGAACCGAACCGCAGCCGATTACCCGCACAGCGTGTGCGTGCACCAATTATTTGAGGAACAGGCCCGGAAAACGCCGGACGCGATCGCGGCCGTGTTTGAAAGCGAGCGGCTGACCTACCGCGAACTCGATCGCAAAGCGAATCAGCTGGCCAATTATCTCCGGAATAACGGAGTCCGCCCGGGAGTAATCGTGGGCATCTTCGTGGAGCGCTCGCTTGACATGATTGTTGCGCTGCTGGGCGTCATGAAAGCAGGCGGCGCGTACGTGCCCATGGATCCCACCTATCCGGCCGAGCGCATTTCTTTCGTGCTCAATGACGCCAGCGTGCCCATGCTGTTGACGCAAGAAAACCTGTTCAAGACCGTGAATGTCGGCAGCGCGAAGCACGTCTTTCTCGACACGGAATGGGCGAATATTGCCCGCAACTCCAGCGATGCCCCGCCAGCTGCGGCGACCGCCGACGATTTGGCTTACGTCATTTACACCTCGGGCTNNGGGCTCGACCGGAAAGCCGAAGGGCGTGGAGATTCCGCACCGGGCCGTGGTCAACCTGCTTTTGTCGATGAGCAAGAAGCCGGGCCTGGCGCCGAATGACGTCTTGGTTGCAGTGACGACGCTCTCCTTCGATATTGCCGGGCTGGAGTTGTTCCTGCCGCTGGCAATGGGAGCGACTCTGGTCATCGCCAGCCGCGAAGCCGCGGCGGACGGCAATCTGCTAATGGCGCGCCTGAACAGCTGCGGCGCTACCGTTATGCAGGCCACGCCGGTGACGTGGAAACTCCTGATCGAGGCGGGATGGGATGGGAAGCCCGCCCTCAAAGCGCTATGCGGCGGGGAAGCTTTCCCGCGCGATCTGGCGAACGAACTTGTGCGCCGTGCGCAATCGGTGTGGAATATGTATGGGCCGACCGAAACCACCATCTGGTCTTCCACCATCGAGGTCAAAGCCGGCGAAGGCCCGGTTCCGATCGGACCGCCGATCGACAACACTCAGTTCTATGTGCTCGACAAGAACAATCAACCGGTGCCGATCGGAGTGGCAGGAGAACTCCACATCGGCGGCGACGGGCTGGCACGAGGCTACTTCCACCGTCCGGAACTGACGGCTGAGAAGTTCATTGCCGATCCGTTCCGCGGAGAATCAGCGCGGGGCGCATCGCTTGGCGGAGGATCATCGCCCGCTCAGCCGGACGCGCGCATGTACAAGACCGGAGACCTTGTCCGGTACCGCGCGGACGGCACAATTGAATTCCTGGGCCGGCTGGACCATCAGGTGAAGCTGCGCGGCTTCCGCATCGAGCTGGGAGAAATCGAAACAGCCATTTCCCGCTATCCGGGTGTGCGCGAAGCGGTGGTGATTGTGCGTGAAGACATTCCCGGTGATAAGCGCCTGGTTGCATATGTGACCAGCGACCAGCAAGCTCTGACCATCTCGGCCGTGCGCGAGGCGCTGACGGGCAAGTTGCCCAATTACATGCTGCCGTCGGCGGTAGTGCGCCTGGACGCTATGCCGCTTACGTCCAATGGTAAGATCGACCGTAAGGCGCTGCCGGCGCCCGATACGGCGCGCACTGCGCGCCAACGGGATTATGTGGCGCCGCGCACGGAACAGGAAAAAACCCTGGCCGCGATCTGGGCCGAGGTTCTGCACCTGGATCGGGTGGGCGTGCAGGACAACTTGTTTGAGCTCGGCGCGGACTCGCTCCACATTTTCCAGATCGTGGCGCGGGCAGGGAAGGCCGGGATGAAGATCGCTCCCGCTCTGATCCTCAGGCAGCGGACGATTGCTGCGGTGCTGGAACAGATGGATCGCGGAACCCCCGCGAAAGCGGCGCCGGCGATTGTCGCTGTTTCGCGGGATCGCTATCGCGTAAAAACCGTCTTGAAAGTCTCTGAAAAAGAGCCAGTGAACTGAACATCGTGAGCGAAACGAAAGTGTTGGAAGACCTAATACCAGACGCGACGACGCCAGCGGGCTCACTTGAGCCCGGGGAGACCTATGTTCTCCCCACTTCGCTCGGCCAGGAAAGATTCTGGGGGCTTGACCGTCTGCATCCCGGGAACCCGACGTGGAGCGTGCCGGTTCGCTTCCGTTTGCAAGGCGCTCTGGATCCCGCGCTCCTCGCGCGCGCCTTCAATTTTATTATTCAGCGGCACGAAATCCTGCGGACCACGTTCACCGTGGTTGACGGGCAGCCCGCGCAAGTAATCAAGCCAAGCCTCGAAATCGAAGTTCCCGTCATCGATCTGCGCCAGATTCCGAAACCGGAGCGCGACGCGGAAGTTGACAAGCTGTCGTTCAAAGAAGCGCGCTGGCGCTTCGATCTTGCCGTGGGCCCGTTGTTTCGTGTGACGTTGCTGCGCATCGAAGACAACGAACATGTGATGCTGGTTACGCCGCACCATTCGGTGATCGATTATCAGTCGATCGGCCTTATCTCGAACGAGCTTGGTTTGATTTATGACGCCTTCACACGCGGCGTAGAACCGGTTTTGCCCGAGCTCAGTGTTCAGTATGGTGATTATGCCGTCTGGCAGCGTGAGCAGGTGCAGGCGCCGGCCGTGCAGAAGGAGCTTGCCTACTGGAAGCAGCAACTGGATAACCTGCCGTTGCTGGATCTTCCGGCCGATCGTCCACGGCAAGCTTCGCCAACCTTCGAGGCCACGATCACGTCGCTTCTATTGCCGGTGGCGCTGACCGATGCGGTCCGGGAAATCGGCAACCGCGAGAGCGCGACATTTTTCAATACTCTGCTCGCAGCCCTCGGCGTCCTGATGTATCAGTACACGGGCCAAACCGATTTTGCTGCGGCCACCCAGGTTTCCGGGCGCACCAGCGTCGAACTGGAGCCCGTGATTGGCCCATTCATCAATACCGTGGTGCTGCGCGTCGACCTGGCGGGCGACCCGGCCTTTCCGCAGTTGCTGGGCCGTGCGCAGGAAGTTGGCTTGCAATCCATTGCCAATCAGAATGTGCGCTTTGAGCAGGTGCTCAAGGAACTACGGCCGAACGACTCTCCGAGCCACCATACGCTGTTCCGGCTCAATTTCATTTGTCAGCGCGACCCGGTTAAACCGCAAGAGTTTGCCGGAATCAAACTCACGGTAATCCCCTCCAAATCGCAGGGAGCGCTCTACGATCTGAATGTCTTCCTGGTTCTTCGGAACGAGGGCTGGCGGCTGGCTTGCGAATACAACTCCGACCTTTACGACGCCGTCACTATTACGCGGCTGCTTGGGGATTTCAAGGGTCTGCTGGAAGATATCGTCCGAGATCCGAATCGCCCGATCTCCCAATTCGCGGATTCAGAAGGTGCTCTTCAATCGAAACAAAAGCGTCTCGGGACGGTCGCGCCCGCGAAGCCGGTTGAAAGCGCGCCAAATTCGGCGCGTTCGCTAGGGGCGGCCGCGGCGGCTGCGCCGGCGATGGCGGCATCGAGCGCCGATCAAGGCCGGAGCGAGAGCAAACCCGAGGTCGCACATTCCGACTCCTATGAATTGCCGGCAAGCGCTGCGCAGCAGCGCTTCTTCATTCTCGAAGAAATCGTGCCCGGAGATCCGGCGCTGCACATGCGCGCTTGTGTGCGGCTCAATGGCAAAGTCAACATTGCACACCTTGAACAGAGCCTCCAGTTGCTGGTAGACCGGCATGAAATCCTGCGCACCACGTTCCGAAAGTCCGGGGACGAACTGCGCCAGATTATTCACCCGGCGCAGCCGATCGGCCTCCCGGTAACTGTGCTTGATTCTGTTTCCGAAAACCGCGAAGAGAAGTTGTGGGAGTCGATTCGAGCCGAAGCGTGCGCACCGATTGATCTTGAGATCGGTCCGCTCGTGCGGGCCCGCTTGTTCCGGCTGGCGCCTGAAGAGCACGTTCTTATGATCACGGCTCACCACATCATTGTGGATGGGTGGTCGCAAAATGTCATGCAGCAGGATCTTTGGGAGATTTACAAGGCCGTGTCGAAGAACACGCGGCCGGACCTGCCGCCGTTGCCGATCCAATATGGAGACTACGCGCACTGGCAGGAAGAGTGGCTGAAGTCAGAAGCGGCCGCCGAGCAAATCGCATTCTGGAAAAAGCAGCTACAACCACCGCTGCCGGTACTGGAGTTCCCCACGGATCGGCCTCCGGTGAACCGTCCGGCCTCGCATGGGGCGATGGAGACCTTGCTTCTGCCCGAGCACCTGACGCAGTCGCTGAAAGACATGGGCCGGGCCGAAGGCGTGACACCGTTCACGGTCTTGCTGACCGGGTACGCCGCGCTGCTCTGCCGCTATGCCGGTCAGGAAGAGATCATCATCGGTTCGCCGGTGGCCAATCGCCGCCAGGAGACCGAACCCCTGATCGGGCCCTTCGCCGGTCCGATTACGCTGAGGTTGAATCTCGCCGGAGGTCCTACGCTCAAAGAACTGCTGCTCCGCGTCCGCGACGTGACGCTGGATGCTCTGAATAATGCCGATGTGCCTCTCGAAGTCCTGATGGATGAGCTGGCGGTGCGGTCCGTTCACGGAAGAAACCCGCTGTCGCAATGTTACTTCTTCTATCAGATCGCGTTCTTGCGTCCGCGGGAACTCGATCAGCTCACCGTGTCGCCGTTACCGGATTTTGGTTTGGGCACGCACTTCGAACTGCAGATGGGCCTGCTGGAGCGCCGCGAGGGCATTCGCGCCCAGCTCGAGTACAACCCAGACCTGTACGATGCGGCCTCGATTCGGCAGGTTCTCGAGGACTACCAGAAGGTGCTCGAACAGATACGCGACGTGCCCGAGGCGCGCATCCACCAGTTGCAAGTTTCGCCACGCGCCCGACGCAAAGAGCCTCCGATACCCCTGCTGTTTAAAAGTACAGATTCGTCCCCGCACCGCCCCGCCGACCAGACCGAAAGAAAGCTGCAGAAGATTTGGGAAGGCGTGCTCCTCGTTTCCCCCATCGGGCTGAATCAGAACTATTTTGAGCTGGGCGGAACCTCAATCCTGGCGGTGCGCCTGTTTGGCAAGATCGCCAAGGAATTTCAACGGAAGCTTCCCCTCTCGGTCCTGTTCGAGGCTCCCACGATCGCGCTCCTGGCGAAGTATTTGCGCGAACCGGGGGATGACCATGCCTGGTCGCCGCTGGTGGCGATCCAGCCGCTGGGTTCGCGCCCACCCTTTTTCTGCATTCACGGCGGCGGCGGAAATGTGCTCATTTATCGCGATCTCTCGAAGCATCTTGGCACGAACCAGCCCTTCTATGGCTTGCAGGCGCAGGGATTGGACGGAGAGCAGCCGTACCTCGATACCATCGAAGCCATGGCTTCTCTTTACGTAAAAGAGATCCGGCAGGCGCAGACGCATGGGCCTTATTATCTGGGCGGATATTGCATGGGCGGTACGGTCGCGTATGAAATGGCGCAGCAGCTCAGGGCGCAAGGCGAAAAGGTGGCTCTGCTCGCGCTCTTCGATACGATGAATTGGTGCTCGATCCCCGCCGACAACGCCTGGCGGAAATTGCGGCAAATCGGCCAGAGGATCGAGTACCACGTCAAGAACTTCCTCCTGCTCAACGCGGGCGAAAAGAAGAAGTTCTTTGCCGAAAAAGTCAAGGTTCTGCGCAGCCGGACGCACGTCTGGCGTGGAATCCTGCAGAACAAGTTCAGCCGCGGTAGAGCGGAAAAGAAGTCTGAATCACGCCTGCTCGGCGAGATGTGGCAGATCAACGACCGCGCCTGTGTCGTCTATCAGGCGAAGCCCTATGACGGCGTGGTTACGGATTTCCGCCCCATGCAGCAGTATGCGAAATATAGTCCCGCGGAAGGCGACTGGAGCCGGCTGGCGCTCGGAGGCCATGAAGTTCTAACCCTGCCGGTTTATCCTGCCGGCATGTTGCTCGAGCCATTTGTGAAGCATTTGGCCGACGCGCTTGAGACGACGATTTCCCGCACCATGCGATAACGCGAACCAATTTACTTCGGGCCTACTCTCCTTCTGAGATGAGGGGTGACACTCGAACCGAGTGTCCAAACGCAAATCCACAAAGGAGCATCGATGCCATGCAGGATCAACAGACATTGACTTCGTTATGGGCTGATGAGTCGGTCTTTAGGGGCAACCTCGACCGGACGCCGTTCTTGCTCGCACACAGTCTGTCCGGCCACCCTCTATTCGAGCTTTCCAGGCTGGTTCAACTCGCACAGTTGGTGAAGCGCAATTCGAATAATGTCGTCTATGATGCGGGCGATATCCGAGTCGAGGACAGATGGAACCGCCGTCCTCCGAAGCAGCACTCGCTGGAAGAGGTAATGGAGAGAGTCGATCGCGCCGGAGCTTGGGTGATTCTGAAACACACCGAGCAAGACCCGGAATACAAGACACTCATGGAAACGATTATGTCCGACATTCAATCCATGAGCGGAAGAGACCTTGGGAAGACGACCAGGAACCTGGAAGCCCAGATTATGCTTACTTCTCCTGGACGCGTTACCCCTTACCATCTCGACAACGAGTGCAATGTGCTGCTGCAGATCAAAGGCGAGAAAGACATCTTTATCTTCGATCAGACTGACAGAGAAGTGTTGACTGAGACGGAATTAGAGCGCTTTTGGATCGGCGATTGGAATGCCGGCGAATACAAGATGCGGGCGCAAGACAAAGCGCATGCCTTTCGCCTCGCTCCCGGGAGGGCTGTGCACATCCCCGTAAATGCCCCCCACTGGGTGAGAAATGACGCCAATGTTTCCATTTCCCTGAGCATCAATTTCGAATGGAAAGACGAATCGATTCCCAACGTGTACCGGGCCAACTTCTTCTTGCGCAAGCTCGGAATTAAACCAAAGCCCCCGGGGCAGTCCGGCTTCAGCGACAAAATAAAAGGAGTGGCGATCGCAGCTGGTTTTGTGCCGGTAAGAGCCATGGCCCGAGGATCCGTTCGATTGGTTCGGCGAGTGCGCCGCGCGGGCCTCAAGAAGTCAACCAACCAAGCCGCCACAGCATGATCTTCTTTTTCTCAAGTATGCTGGCAATCGGCATCGTCCTTTTACTGTGAATTCAAAACAACTGGGGAATACGGGCATCCCGCTGCCGGAACTCGCACTCGGCACCTGGCAATACCGCGGGGGTGTGGGGCCTTTGCGTGCTGGAGTTGAGCTCGGCGCTTGCTTCATCGACACCGCCGAGTGTTACGGGACCGAGCCCCTTGTCGGCGAAGCAATCCACGGAATCCGCGGCGGCATATTCCTCGCCAGCAAAGTATCTCCACGCCACTTTCGCTACAAGGACGTAATCAAGGCCGCCGAGTGCAGCTTGAAACAACTGCAGACCGATTACCTCGATCTCTACCAGTTGCACTGGCCCAACTACACGGTGCCTATCGCAGAAACGATGTCTGCCATGGAAAGTCTGGTCGCGATGGGTAAAATCCGCTTTATCGGTGTTAGCAACTTCACCGCCGCAGAGCTGCGTCGTGCGCAGGCCCAGCTTTCCAAAGTGCGCATTGTCTCAAACCAGGTTCGCTACAGCCTCGTGGATCGCTCTCCGGAACAGGACCTTCTCCTGTATTGCCAGGCAAACCAAGTCAGCTTGCTCGCGTTTAGCCCGCTGGCAGCCGGTTTCGACGTCTTGCGCCGCAGCGATCCCAGAGACTCTCTTGGTCAGGTTGCTGCGGCAGTAGGGAAGACCCGAGCGCAGGTTGCTTTGAACTGGTGTACCTCACACCCTGCCGTCATCGCCATTTTCAAGGCCGACAAAGTTGAGCATGTTCGCGAGAATTGCGCCGCTTCTGGTTGGTCGCTGACCCCGGAACAGTTCCGGTTCCTTGCCTCAAACATCGCAGGCTATCGCAGCCGGAGTCCCCTGGAACGACTTGCCCGAAGACTCGCGCGGCGTGCACTGCAACATGCGGGCCGCAATCTGGGAAGCGCAACCAGGATGGATCATGAGCAGAGACCATGAATAACAAGGGTCTCGCGGCTCTCTGCCTGCTGGTGGTGGCGGGAATTCTAGTGGCCGCGCTTTGGCCATTTACTCCTCATCCGCGAAACGAAGTAACCTGGGCCCCCGATGGGCATGGCCTCCGCTTCGGAGACTATGCCAGCATCTTCAGTTCCAGTGCCGCGGTGCGCCCTCCGAGTCCGGATGGAAATTGCAGTCTGGAGATTTGGCTTACACCCGGTCTAACCGACGATTTTAACGTCATTTTGGCTTATGCCCTCCCCGACAATCCCCAGCAATTTATGGTCGGCCAGAACGGGGACTCGTTTTATGCTGTTCGTATTCCACGCGGATCGTCCAAGGGGCCGTATATCGAGGTTAAGCGCGCTTTTCGACAGGGCACGCCAGTTCTCTTGACGCTGACTGCCGGCAAGCAGGGAACAAAAGTTTACCTGAACGGCAAGATGGCCAGAACTCGGGTGGACTTCGGCCTGACCGCAGATGCCTTGGCGGGCAGGATGGTCGTCGCCAACTCTCCGGTGGGTAACAATTCATGGTCCGGTTTGCTGCAGGGCATCGCCGTCTACGGTTTGGAGCTCTCTGACGAAGACGTGGCCCGGCACTATGACGCCTGGTCTGCCGGGGAACGCTCTGCCGGGGACCGTTCGAACCTGGTGGCGCTGGGAAGCGATGTGCTCTACCTGTTCCGCGAGGGCAGTGGGACGACTATCCATAACCTGGGTCCTTCGAAGCAACCCGACCTGTACATCCCAGCCCACTATCTGATCCTGAAGCCAGACTTCCTGCGCCCTTTTTGGAGAAACGCTTACGGGGATCCAACCGCCATCAAAGATATAGTGAATAACATCGTTGCTTTCATTCCACTGGGGTTTCTGCTGGCTGCATGGTTGTCCAGATCTCAGTCTACGGGACGTTCGTTTTGGCTTGCGCTCTTCATCGGCTCACTTCTCAGTCTTACCATTGAAGTCCTGCAATACTTCATTCCCATGCGTATTTCGGACACCATGGACTGGCTGCTGAATTCAGGCGGAACCATGCTCGGGGCGTGGCTGTTTGTTCTCGAAGCGCGCAATCACTGGCTTGGAAGGCTCCCGCTGGCCGGTCGTATTTGGAAGGTCTTATATCCAACGAACTCCCCCGCAACCAGCTCCGCCGAATCGAAATTGACAGCGTAGGCCTTATGGCAAAGCTGCAATGGGTTCACTGCCGAGGATCTGCTGTATCCGCCAAGCCACCGCGGTTCCGGCGGAAGTCAGAATTATCGCCAAACAGTAAAACATAAGCGGTAACAGGAAGGCGTACCGAACATGCAGGCCATTTCACAGAACACAAACTCGCCGGCCCTATCCGACGTTGGGGGCCACGCTAGCAGCGAAAAGGGGTGCCGGAAGAAGGTCGTCGTCCTGTTCTTTCCAAATCCCACTCCTGGCGACGAAACTCAATATCGGGTTCCCTACGCGCTCCTTTATCTCGATCGCATGCTGCGCGACCTCGACCTGGAGATCGTGTTAATTGACGAACAGTTGCAGCCCGATTACGCGTCGATTCTGGCGGAGAAGTGCGATCACCTCCTGCTCGCTGGAGTAAGTTCGCTGACCGGCGAACAGATCACGGGCGGGATCGCCTTTTCGAAGAAGGTGCGCGAGCTTTGCGATGCGCCCGTCGTTTGGGGAGGCTGGCATGCCACCTTGCTGCCCGAGCAGACACTGCGCGAGCCCTATATTGACTACGTTGTGATTGGTCAGGGCGAGCGTCCGCTGCGCCTGCTGGTCGAAAGCTTGCGCGATGGCAAGGATCCTTCCGGCAACATTCCCGGGCTGTGTTCCAAGCGCGGCGAGGATGTGACCATCAATCCAGCGGCGCCGGTGGAGGCAATCGTCGCTTTTCCGCCGATCGATATGAGCCGGTTGGACCTGAAAAAGTACCTGAACAAGAGCCGCTTGCCCGAGCGTTTTATCGGTTACTTTGCCACCCATGGCTGCCCTCTCGATTGTAGTTTCTGCTGCATCGGCGAAATTTATCAGCGCCGCTGGTATCACAAGGATGTCGCGCAGATCATCGAAGAACTCCGGTTTCTGAAAGAAAACGTGGGTGTCGACAGCCTACTGTTCGAAGACGACAATTTCTTCGTTCGCCCCCAGTTTGCCCGCGAACTTGCCCAGGCAATGATTGACGCCAAACTGAATTTGAAATGGGAAACCAGTGCACACGCTCATATCTTCACAAAGGCCTATACCGACGACGACGTACGCCTTTTTGCCCAATCGGGCTGCCAGCAGATTTATATCGGAGCCGAATCCGGTGATCAGGAAGCGCTCGACCTCCTCAACAAGCGGGCCACGGTTGAGGAAAACCTGCGCTTCGTCGAAATGCTCTCGCGGCATGGAATTCTGCCGCGCTTTACGACCATGGTGTGCTTGCCGACCGGCTCCGGGCGCGATTTTGAGCTGACGATTGACATGCTCCGCCGCGCGAAACTCGCTCACCGCAGCTTGCGCGCAAGCATCTTCTTCTACACTCCCTATCCTGGCACCCGCCTTTACGAAAAGGCAAAAGAAAGCGGTTTCGTTCCGCCGCCGCGCCTGGAGGATTGGGCGAAGCATACTCTGAGGAGGTTCAAAGCTCCCTGGGCCGCCAAAGGGATCGACTGGCGCCTTGAGCGTTTTGCGAATTTCTATCTTCCATTGGTGGACCCTAAGTTCTATCGCCTTGTGCGCTCCAGGAAGATTCGCCTGGTGGCCTTTGTCGTTAACAAGCTATTTTTTCCGATCGCATGGGTCCGCTTTCAGATGGGCTATTTCGGCGCCCCTTTCGAGGCTTCCATATTCCTGAAACTCTTGCGAATGTATAACAAAGCCACCGGCAGCCACATTTGCCTGGGGAATGGCAGTTATATTGAGCAATAAGAGGCGCATTAGCTGAAGAGATAACGTAATTGGAACAACAATGAAAATTGTCCATGTAATCGGAGCACGTCCTAACTTCATGAAGGTTGCTCCCGTGTTAGGTGCTCTGAGAGATCGAAAGAACGTGGCGCAAACGCTTGTTCACACCGGCCAGCATTATGATTATGCGATGTCCGGCATTTTCTTCGACGGACTGGAACTACCACCTGTTGACGTGAATCTCGCAGTTGGCTCGGGTTCTCACGGCGCACAGACCGCGGCGATGTTAACCGGCATCGAGAATGTTCTGGTGGCTGAACGGCCGGACTGTGTGTTGATCTACGGCGATACAAACTCCACTTTGGCGGGTGCGTTGGCTGCGTCTAAGCTGTCGATACCGGTGGTACACGTGGAAGCAGGTCTGCGCAGCTTCAACCGCCGTATGCCGGAAGAAATCAATCGTGTGGTAGCCGATCATCTGTCGAGCATATTGTTGTGTCCCAGCAGCACAGCGATCGAGAATCTGAGAACTGAAGGGATTGCAGCCGGTGTCCATCTGGTTGGCGATGTAATGCTGGACGTGCTGCAGTGGGCGCGGCAGAGACTCGCCGAGCAACCGTCGAAGATTCTGGAGCAGATTGGTCTTCGCGAAGGTCAGTACGTTCTAGCCACAGTGCATCGCTCCGAGAATACTGACAATCGGGCACGTCTGGCTGCAATTCTAAGCGCGTTAGACACGCTACATGAGCGAGTAATTTTTCCCGCGCATCCGCGCACGCAAAAGATCATAAGCGAAGGCGGTTACACGATCGGGAGGCATCTCCATCTGATCAATCCAGTGGGCTATCTAGATATGGTGACGCTTACCCAGGCCGCGCGGCTGGTTCTTACCGATTCCGGCGGACTGCAAAAGGAAGCGTATTGGCTGGGTGTTCCGTGCGTGACAATGCGGGATGAAACCGAATGGGTAGAGACGGTCGCGGCCGGCTGGAACGTTTTGACGGGCGCGAGCACAAACAGAATTGTCGAAGCTGCTCGAAGTTTTCGACGGAGCGATGCACACCCTGCCCTCTATGGTGATGGCCGAGCAGCGCAAAAGTGTGTTGACCTACTTCCAGGGCCCATACGCTCCAAGGATGCTGGACCGCGACCAGTGCAGATGTTGTGAAGGGAAAGCCACAATGGAAAACGGAAGCTTTGGGAAATTGCAGTCGAATATCGCCGTGGTCGGCGTTGGGTACTGGGGCAGAAACCTTGTACGCAACTTCCATAGCCTGGGGGCGTTGGCCGCGCTCTGTGATGTGGAGATGTCGGTGGAGGCCAGTTACCGTGAAAAGTACCGGGATGTGACGTTCTACGACAACTTCGGTAAGGTTCTCTCCGACCCCTCAGTCAAGGCTGTCGCTTTAGCCACGCCTGCAGTGAGCCACTATGAAATGGCGAGAAAGGCGCTGCAAGCCGGAAAAGACGTCTTCGTCGAGAAGCCGCTCGCAATAGATGTTGAGCAAGGCGAGAATCTGGTACAAATCGCAGAGCAGCTTGGCAGGATCTTAATGGTAGGTCACATCCTGCGATATCATCCGGCAATTCTGAAGTTGCAGGATTTGATCCGAAACGGGGCGCTCGGACGAATCAACTACCTCTACTCCAATCGGCTCAACATCGGGAAGATCCGGACGGAGGAAAACATACTATGGAGTTTTGCTCCGCATGACATCTCGGTGATTCTNNATTTTGAATTCCAGAGTGGCGTGCAAGCCCATATTTTCGTGAGCTGGCTACATCCAGTCAAGGAACAGAAGCTAGTGGTGGTCGGTTCCGAGAAGATGGCCGTATTCGACGACACCGCAGTTCATAAGCTCAGCCTCTATCCACATAAGGTGGAATGGCGAAATCGAGTTCCAATGGCAGTCAAAGCTGAAGCGGAGATTGTGGAACTCGAAGAGAGGGAGCCTTTGCAAGCGGAATGTCAGCATTTCATTGACTGCATTTCATCCCGGTCCACTCCAGTCAGCGACGGCCGGGAAGGGCTTCAGGTGCTAAGAGTGCTGGATGCGTGCCAACGCTCTCTTGGGAACGGCTCGATTCAATTAATGCTCCGTCCTCCGCGCAGTGAAAAGCCAAAGCCTTCGTATTTCGTGCACGAGACCGCCCATGTCGATGAGGGTGCGGTGATCGGCGCGGAGACAAAGATCTGGCATTTCTCTCATGTTTTGAAGGCNNAGATCGGAGAACGCTGCAGCATCGGCCAAAACGTGAACATCGATGGCGGAGCGGTGATCGGCAACAACGTAAAGATCCAGAATAATGTTTCGGTCTATACAGGGGTGGTCATCGACGACGACGTCTTTCTCGGTCCCTCCTGTGTTCTGACGAATGTGACGAATCCTCGTTCGCAGGTCAACAGGCATTCATTGTATGAGACGACCCATCTGCGTCGGGGCTGCACGATCGGCGCGAA
>PLHN01000054.1 GCA_003139975.1 Acidobacteriaceae bacterium | reverse complement strand
GTGCAGGCGCAGGTTACCCAGGTTACTAAGGAAAAGCGGGCTCAATCAGTTCCCGCTATCGGGCGATCCGCAAGCAGATGCAAAGACCTCATCGATCATTCGACGGCCGATCAGATCATCCGAACACCCGATGCGCCTACCTCGGCGCCGGCAGCGGATAGTACCCAACTTTCGCAACCACCTTTACATTGGGACGCCGCACCCGTACTTCGATTTCGCGGTATCCCCCGATGCCCTTGCTGCTGTAGCCCAGCGTGTACTGGTTGCGCGCATCGCCAATGGCTTGAGTGTAGGCGCGTTCGATCTCGGCGGCAGCCAATTCGTTGTAAACCGAGCCGCCGCCCGTCGCCGCAACGTACTTGGGAAGGATGTCACTATAACCGAGGAGCGCGCGCGTCTTCGGCAGATGGATCCTTTGCAACTTGTCGTAAATGGGAATCGCTGCGCCTTCCAGACCGATGGCGTACACGGTGATCTGCTGCGTCAGCAACACCTTCAGGGTGTCCGCATAACTGGCAGTCGATCCCAGTTCGCGGCCGTCGCTGATGACGAAGATAATCTTCCGAGTCGTGCGGTCGCGCTTAGCCAGATCACGCGCTGCCATGAGGATGGCGTCGTTTATCACGTGCGCAACCCTGGGCGGAGTGATCACTGGCGTTACCGGCGCGCCGATCGGCATTCCATTAATAATCGGCCCCTGTGGTCCGAGCGGGCCGGACGTTACGGGAGGCCCGTTGTTTTCCCCGCTATAGCTTTTGACCTCGTTGAGCACCGCCGTCAACTGCTTGCCGGCCGAACCGAAGTCCGAGACCCGGCCCACCTTATCGCTGTAGGTATAGATCGCCACCTCATCGAACTGGCTAAAGGCCCCCTGTAAGGCGGAGAGCGTTTGTTGGACCTTCTTCACGCCCACATCCGCCATGCCAAGATCGATAATCACCGCTGCCGAAAGCGCAAAGGGGTCGCTGGTGAAAAAATTCAGCGTCTGCCTTTGCCCATTCTCGAGGACTGTGAAATCCTTTGGCCGCAACCCGTTCACCAAGTGCCCGTCGCTATCCTTGACGGTAACGGGAACCAGAACCAAATTTGCGTGCACCTTGAACGTGTAACCGACGTCCTCCCCGGATTCAGTATCCTTGGGCACGCTGCCCGCCGGCACAGTCTTGATCGGAGGCATCGGCGGTGGAGGAGTCTGACCGGTGCTCGGCACCGGAGTGTCAAAAGAATGCGGAAGTGTTTTCGACCCGCTGGTGACGTCATTGCTTGTTGAATCGGCCGCCGGTTGCCCATTCTCCTCGGCTCCCGGCCGCGGGCTCGGAGGTTCCGGGGGCGGGATCGGCCGCGTTGCCGAGGGCGCGTCCGGAATCTCATCCGGCTTTTGTTGAGCGGCCAGACCGCCAGCCAGCCACAAACTCATCCCCACAACCAGCAACGCTCTAGTTTTCATTCTCATGATTCTTTCGCCCACGCCAAATTGCCCTTCCGCTCTCGCCGCAAAGAAACGTCGCCCGATCAGCGCCAAAATATTCATTCCTCGCTTTATTCAGATGCCCTTTTCCCCCGGCCAGGTGCATCTAACGCTAACAGCCCGTTACAGGATAGACTAGCAAAGTCCCGGAATAAAAGCCGATGCCCAGAATCGATTCTCATCTTGGCGCTTGGGCCAGCCTGCTGGCCCTGACTCTAATCGTGTGCCTGACCGCCGTCGCCCAGCAGGCGCCGGCCCCGGCCTCGAATGCCCCCTCCTCGAACTCGTCGACTCCCGGCGAGCACCAGAGCGAAAGGGAGCAGCCCAGCAAAGACCAGGCCCAGCAAGGCGAGTCCGTGGAGACCCTTAAAGTCAATGTTGAGATCGTCCAGCTCTTCTTTAACGTCAAAGACAAGCACGGCGCGCTCATCCCCAAGCTGAACAAAAGCGACTTTGACATCTTCGAAGACGGCAAACCGCAAACCATCAAGTATTTCAAGGCCGAGTCCGACCTCCCGCTGACCCTCGGGATCCTCATCGATACCAGCGGCAGCCAGCAGCGCGTGCTCGGCATGGAGCAGGAAGTGGGCGCATCCTTCCTCGAAAACATTCTTCGCCCTAAAGACGAAGCCTTCGTCATCAGCTTCGACGTTGATATCAATCTCCTGCAGGACTTTACCAATTCCGTGAGTCGCCTGCGCCGCGCTCTTAGCGACACCAAGATCAATACCGGCGGAGTCAGCTGCGCCGGAGGCCCAATTGGTCCGCAGGGTCCCATTCCGTGTTCCTCCACAGGCCCTCGCGGCACCGCCCTCTATGACGCCGTCTATCTCGCCTCCCACGACGAGCTTGGCCACGAAGTTGGACGCAAAGCCATGGTCCTGCTCACCGACGGCGAGGACGAAGGCAGCCGCCACAAGATCAGCGAGGCGATTGCCGCGGCGCAAAAGTCCAACGTGCTGGTCTACACGATTCTTATCGCCGACCGGGGCTTCTACGGGGGCTTCAACATGGGCTACAGCGGCTACTCGGCGATGAAGAAGATGACCGAGGAGACCGGCGGACGGCTGATCGACGTGGGCAACAACGGCAAGAAGCTCGAAGCCGCCTTCCAGCAGATCGAGGACGAGCTGCGCACAGAATACGTCGCCACCTATATGTCCACGAACACCAAGCTGGACGGCGGCTTCCGCAAGCTCAGCGTCGAGTGCCGCGGCGACGGCATGAAGGT
>PLHN01000258.1 GCA_003139975.1 Acidobacteriaceae bacterium | reverse complement strand
GGAACGGCGCCTTGCCGGGAGAACGCTGGATGTCAATTCGCTTTGAGGCTTCCCCAGGGCAGCCACCGGGATGCGACAGAGGAATGCGCCCAAGCCGAGATCAGAAACCCTATGCCCGTTTATAGCCGACTTGGTGTATAACCATCTGCACGGGGCCTCAGCTGCTCAATCAAATTGGAGGAATCAGCGATGAGAAAAATTGTGCTCGGAGTTCTGTGTGTTTGTGCCGCTGTGTTGCTCGCTCAATCGGGCTCACATCAGAATGCGTTCACTCCCGACCAGATCAAGTACGGACCACCACCGCCGTTTGTCGGTCCCGGCGCGCAGTTGGCCGTAATCGAGGGAAATCCGATGGCGGATTCCGGCGACTTCACGATCCGGCTCAAAATGCCCGACGGCTACAAGATCGCTCCGCATTGGCATCCCAAGCGCGAAAACGTAACGGTGATTTCCGGCAGCTTCAAAGTCGGCATGGGCGACAAGTTCGACGAGGCAAAGATGGGGACTTTCCCGGCGGGCAGCTTCGCCTATCTCGATCCCGACATGCACCACTATGCGATGGCGTCAGGAGAGACCGTCGTTCAGGTCCACGGCATGTCGCCGCTGCAGTTCAATTATGTAAATCTGGCGGACGATCCCAGCAAGAAATAGCAATCGCCGCGCAAATCCAGACCGAGAGGCCGGGAGTGCGAAGATCGGAAGGCCACGGATGGTAGCGGGGCATGCGGGCCCGGTTCGCCTCGGCGCTCTCGGCGGTGAAAACTATACCTTCCCCCACAACTCCGCCCGAGGATCCTCCGGGTTCAGCTTAGCCAGTTCGCGCAGCAGCTCTTTCGTCTTCTCATCGCGAGGCATCGGCACCGTGATCTTCACTTCCACAATCTCATCCCCGCGCACGCCATCCTTAGTCGCCGAGGGCACGCCCTTTTCCCGCAGCCGCAGTTTCTGGCCCGACTGCGTCCCCGGAGGAATCTTCAGCATGCTGCGCCCATCGATCGTCGGCACCTCGATCTTCGACCCGAGCGCAGCCTCGACCGCCGTCACCGGCACCGTAATATGAATGTCGTCGCCCTCCCGCCGAAACAGCGGGTGCTCGTCAATCCGAATAATGACGTACAAATCGCCGACCCCGCCGCCGCGCAGCCCCGCATTGCCCTTGCCCGCAATGCGAATCCGCTGCCCGTCGCGTGTTCCCGCCTTGATGCGAATCTCCAGCGGATCGGTCCGCTCCACGCTTCCCTCGCCATGGCAGACCGGGCAAGTCGAAATATTCTTTCCCGTCCCATGGCACCGCGGACAAGTGACGTTAAACTTCATCCGCCCGCCTGTCTGCTCGATCGTCCCCTTGCCATGGCACTGCGGGCACACACCCGGAGCCTCGATTGATCCATTCCCATGGCAGTTGCCGCAAACGTCGCGCCGGGCGATGTTCAGCTTCATGACGCCGCCGCGAATCGACGTCCAGAACGGCACATTTACCTGATATTCGAGATCCGATCCCGGCTCGGGCCCTTCCTCGGCAGCCGCCCCGCGTCCGCCTCCCGTGAAGATGCTGGAAAAAATATCGCGAAATCCGCCGGTGCCTGAAGATGCAGGCTTCCGCCCGCCGCCCCGCGCGCCCTCGAACAAGTCGGAGAAGTCAAACCCGCCAAAGTCGACGTTGCCGGCTCCGCCGTGTCCCGGCTGCCCGCCCGGAAACCCACCGGGGAATCCTCCTCCAACCCCGCCCGCCCCCGGTTGTCCGCCGCCGCGCGCATAAGCCTCCGCCGTCGCCGCGTCAATATTGTCCGAGTAGAACCCGACCTGGTCGTAGATTTTCCGCTTCTTGGGATCGCTGAGAACGTCGTTGGCTTCCGAGAGCGCCTTGAATTTCTCTTCCGCCGTTTTGTCCCCAGGGTTTACGTCAGGATGGTATTTGCGAGCCAGTTTGCGGAACGCCTTGCGAATGTCGTCCGCCGAAGCCGACTTTTTTACGCCGAGGATGTCGTAGTAGTCTTTGGTTTGCGTGGCCATGGTTAGCTGTCAGCCATCAGCCGTCAGCCATCAGTTCTCAAAGTCGAATCCGCGATTGAGAGCACATTCGCAAAACTGAGGGCTGATGGCTGACAGCTGACGGCTTGATTCTAATTCACCACTTCTTTTGCTTGCTCGTCCTGCTGCATGGTAAAACAGTCGAACGGAGTTGCATCGATTGACACAGGGATTTTCTGCATCTGCATGCCAGCCCTGCTTGGAGCGTAGCAATACCAGCGGCCTTCTTCCGGAACGAAATTCACAAAATACATCTGGCCATTGACTTCGAATCTCAATTCGTTTTCCTCTTTCCGAGAACCCGAGACTCTTGAAGAGCCTAATTCTGATAACCCGCAACCGAGCGATTTGTAGCGGCTGCCGCCCGGGGCCGCCCCCGGGTGTTGTGTGGGGCGGGCATTCCTGCCCGCCCCGCGCGGACAAGAATGTCCGCGCCACACACCTACTTCTTGTCCTCAACATCCACATACTCAGCGTCAATCACGCCTTCGTCTTTCTTCTGCTGAGCCTGACCGTCGCCGTTGGAACCAGCTCCGGCTCCGGGAGCGCCAGTTCCAGGTCCGCCCGGGCCGCCCGCCGCCTGCGTAGCCTTATACATCTGCTCCGCCAGTTTGTGCGAGGCCGCCGTGAGCCGCTCGCGCGCCGAATCCATCTGCGCCTTGTCGTTCGATTCAACCGCCTTCTTCGCGTCGGCCAGCGCATTCTCGACATCACCACGCTCGGAGCCCGAAATCTTGTCCCCCTGCTCCTTCAGCATTTTCTCGATGTTGTAAGTCATCGAGTCGAGCTGATTCTTGGCGTCGATCGTATCGCGCTGCGCCTTGTCCTCGGCCGAGTGCGCGTCGGCTTCCTTCGCCATGCGCTCGACCTCATCCTTGCTCAGGCCGGAAGACGACGTAATCGTAATCTTCTGGTCCTTGCTCGTGGCCATGTCTTTTGCGGTCACATTCAAAATGCCGTTCGCGTCGATGTCGAACGTCACTTCAATCTGCGGCACTCCTCGCGGAGCCGGTGGCAATCCGGTCAAATGGAATTTGCCCAGCGTCCGGTTCTGCGCCGCCATGGGGCGCTCGCCCTGCAGCACATGCACCTCAACCGATGTCTGGCTGTCGGCCGCCGTAGAAAACGTTTCCGTCTTCTTCGTAGGGATGGTCGTGTTCCGAGGAATCATCGGAGTCGCGACTCCACCCAGCGTCTCAATCGCGAGCGTCAGCGGAGTTACATCCAGCAGCAGCAGGTCTTTCACTTCGCCCTTCAGCACGCCGCCCTGAATCGCCGCACCCACTGCGACCACTTCATCCGGGTTCACACCCTTGTGCCCTTCGCGTCCAAACAGTTCTTTTACAATCTGCTGAATGCGCGGCATACGAGTCTGGCCGCCGACCAGCACCACTTCGTTGATCTTCGAGGCGTCAATCCCGGCATCCTTCATGCACTGCTTCGACGGCCCCACCGAGCGTTGCAGAATGTCCTCAATCATCGCTTCCAGCTTCGCCCGCGTCAGCTTCTTCACCAGATGCTTCGGACCCGAAGCGTCCGCCGTAATGAACGGCAGATTGATCTCGGTCTCCATCGTGGTCGAAAGCTCGATCTTCGCGCGCTCGGCCGCATCACGCAGCCGCTGCAAAGCCATCTCGTTGCCCTTGCCGCGTAGGTCGAGCCCTTCATCCTTTTTGAACTCGTCAATCAGCCAATCNNCTGATCGATGTTGTCGCCGCCCAAGTGCGTATCGCCATTGGTCGCCTTGACCTCGATCACGCCCTCGCCCACTTCCAGAATCGAAATGTCGAACGTGCCGCCGCCAAAGTCGTAGACGGCAATCGTCTCGTCCTTGCCCTTGTCGAGCCCGTACGCCAGCGCCGCCGCCGTGGGCTCATTAATAATGCGCTTCACTTCGAGGCCGGCAATCTTCCCGGCATCTTTGGTAGCCTGCCGCTGCGCGTCATTAAAGTATGCCGGCACGGTGATGACCGCTTCCGTCACCTTCTCGCCCAGGTAGTCTTCGGCCGCTTTCTTCAGCTTTTGCAGGATCAGCGCCGAAATCTCCGGCGGAGTGTACTTCTTCCCCTGCGCCATCACGGCCACGTGGTCGCCATCGCGCTCTACCTTATATGGAACCATCTTCAGCTCTTCGCTGACCTCGTCATAGCGCCGTCCCATGAAGCGCTTGATCGAATAAACCGTGTTCTCCGGATTGGTAATGGCTTGCCGCTTGGCGACCTGCCCCACCAACCGTTCGCCGGTCTTGGTGAACCCAACGACCGACGGGGTGGTCCGGCCACCCTCTTCATTCGGTATAACTTTCGGCTCGCCACCCTCCATAACCGCCACGCAGGAGTTGGTGGTGCCGAGGTCGATTCCAATAATCTTTCCCATAACGCATCCTCCTAAACTCATCCCGTAGAGATAAGTACATTAAAATCAGTTTGATAATGATTGCGTCTCACACCATGATAGGACTTGAGCGAATCGCTGTCAAGGTTTAGATGAGTCGGGTACAGAAGAAGTTGCGTTTGTTCTTGCCAGTGCGCGGCGGCGCTCTGCCACGTCCGAGCCGAGCAGATCCTTTGGACGATCTTGGGATTTCAGCCTTTACCGGATGTGTTCTCCGGGTCCGAACCAAATTCTTATTTCGGCTGTCGCCTTCATGTTGACCGGTCGCTGTGATGTTAACAAGGCCCTGACGGGTAGGCGAGGCATAAGTTGCGAAGCCTTTGCTGTCCACAGTAACCACGCCTGGGTTTGAGCTTGACCATGCGGCCGTACTCGTAACATCGACTGTGGAGCCGTCATCGAATGCGCCCGTCGCTGTGAATTGGATGGCAGAGCAATACAGGGAATGACGGATTTGGAGGAGGGGGGCATATTGTGCCGAGGCGTTCGACCTTAGGCGGAATGATCGTGAGGGACGTGATCCCAACTGGAATGGTCGTGTCGCCGACAACTCCGGAATAAGTCGCGTATGCCGAAGTTTGCCCCTGCTGAACCCCGGAACCTGGGAACATGTGTAGGTGCACACTGTGCCGATGATCGCTGACCAGCCCGTTCTTCTATTTTGACCCCAAGTTCGCTGTGTACAATTCTCTGATTCGCTTTTCATTCTCCTCATGATAAACTGAACGAAATTGATGTGATCGGACGCACTTTTCGCTCCAGCCGGCGGGTGTAGGCTACCGGTTTAGACTACAAAAGCACGTAGGAACCGCAATCCAGAATCAGAAAATCAGGAGCAGCCATTATGGCCGACGAGCGTAGCAAGGCAATCGAACTGGCGTTTTCGCAAATTGAGAAGCAGTTTGGCAAAGGTTCGATCATGCGGTTGGGATCGAAGGAAGCGATCGTTCCGATCGCGGTGATTTCCACGGGCGCGATTTCTTTCGACGCGGCGCTGGGCGTGGGAGGGGTGCCGCGCGGACGCGTGATTGAGATTTTCGGGCCGGAGTCTTCCGGCAAAACAACTATTGCGCTGCAGGTGATTGCGGAGGCGCAGAAGGCGGGCGGCATGGCCGCGTTTGTGGATGCCGAGCATGCGCTTGATCCGGGCTATGCGAAAAAGCTGGGCGTGGACGTGGACAACCTGCTGGTGTCGCAGCCCGACTACGGTGAGCAGGCTCTCGAGATTACCGAAGCGCTGGTGCGCTCGAACGCGATTGACGTGCTGGTGGTGGATTCGGTGGCGGCGCTGGTGCCGAAGGCCGAACTCGATGGCGAAATGGGCGACAGCCACATGGGATTGCAGGCGCGGCTGATGTCGCAAGCGCTGCGCAAGCTCGCCGGCATCGTGGCCAAGTCGAAAACCTGCCTGATTTTCATCAATCA
>PLHN01000021.1 GCA_003139975.1 Acidobacteriaceae bacterium | reverse complement strand
GGCCGCGATGCCGCGCTTCAGCAGTACCGGTTTGCGTGCTTTGCCCAATTCGCGCAGCAGGTTGAAGTTCTGCATGTTGCGCGCGCCGACCTGGAAAATGTCGACGTAGGGCAGCATGAGCGGGATCTGCGAGATCTCCATCACCTCGCTGATCACGAGCAGGCTGAAGCGGTCGCCAGCTTCACGCAGAAGCTTCAGTCCTTCCGGTCCGAGCCCCTGAAAAGAATAAGGAGACGAACGGGGCTTGAACGCGCCGCCGCGGAGCACGCGGGCTCCTGCCTTGGCGATCAATTCCGAGACGGTGAACAACTGCTCGCGCGATTCGACCGAGCACGGTCCGGCCATGACGACAATGCTCTTGCCGCCGATTTCGAGGCCATTGGCAAACTTGACAATGGTGCCTTCGGGCCGGAAGCTGCGGCCTGCAAGCTTGTAGGGCGAAGTGATGCGATGCACTTCCTGCACGCCGGGGAGCATTTCGACTTCGCGCACGTCGAAGTCGGGCCGCGCGCCGACTCCGCCGAGGACAGTCTGCCTTACGCCGGTAGAACGGTGAACCTCGAAGCCCATCTGGACCAGTTGATCGATCACATGCTGGATCTGATCTTCACTGGCGGAATCTTGCATGGCTACGATCATGAGTTAGCTCTTTTACCATCCAACAAATCGGTTAGTTGCTCTTCCGCTACTTGGGAGAGTTGTCATCCTGAGCGAAGCGAAGGATCTCCTTCTTCTCCGCTCTATGCGCAAGCCTCAATCCTCAAACTGCGAATCGATCTCGGTCTCGTGGGAGGCTGGGCTGTCCTCGGGAACGATCTCGTGCTTTTGAATGCTGCGCATCACATCCATGATGCGCTCGTAGATGCGCGCCAGATCGCGCGCCGCCAACGGACCTTTGTTCGATTGCTGCACATTGGCTATGACTTCTCTTTCGCGATCAGGCTCGTAGATGGGCAGGTTGGTATTGCGCTTCAACCGTCCAATCTCCACGACCGCGCTGGCGCGCTCGTTGAGCAAGGCCGCCAGCTTGCGGTCGACGTCGTCGATTTTCTTGCGCCAACCAGAAATATCCATGGAGCTTTGAGCTGTCAGCCGTCAGCCATCGGTCGTCAGGTAAAGCACGGGCGCGGCGACACCAGCAAAATTGGTCGAGCGCGTCAGTTCAGCGGCGGTTCTCTTGCCTTGCGGTTCTAGCTGATGGCTGATGGCTGATGGCTGAAAGCTGTCTTATGAATTTTGACACAGACTCGGCTTCTCGTCCTGGATTTTGTTCGATCACATGAACGATGGCGCTGCCGACTACGGCGCCTTCCGCGAACTGGCCGATGGCGGCGAACTGCTCTGGCGTTGAGATCCCGAAACCGACGGCAACTGGCAGCTTGGTGAAGCGGCGGATGCGTTTGACCAGACCTCGCGCATCGGAAGACATCTTCTGTCGTTCGCCGGTAACACCAGTGCGCGAAACCGCATACACGAAGCCAGTCGAGACCTGGGCAATCTGCTTGAGGCGCTGGTCGGTGCTCGTGGGCGCGGCGAGGAAGATTGTGGCCAGGTCGTGCTTGCGCGCTTCGCGCAGGTATTCGGCCGATTCTTCGATGGGGAGATCGGTGATCAGTGTACCGTCGATTCCGGCGGCTCGGGCAACGTGGCAGAACTTCGGAAGGCCCATGCGCAGGATTGGGTTGAGATAGGAAAAGATGACGAGGCCGACGGATTGAGAATGCTCGCGGATTTCGGCGGCGAGTGTAAGCACGTTTTGCAGCGATGTTCCGTGCTTGAGGGCGCGCTCGCTGGCGCGCTGGATAACGGGTCCATCGGCGAGCGGATCGCTGAAAGGCACGCCGAGTTCGATGATGCTCGCGCCAGCTTCAATCGCGGCGAGAATCACTTCGCGCGTGGTGGCAAGGTCGGGATCGCCGCAGGTTACGTAGGCGACGAGCGCGGGTTTGTGGTCGAAGTGGAAGGGCACGAAAGCATTGTAGATTGCGGAAGTCAGATTGCAGAAGTGGAGGCGCTTAGCGGGCGTGAATGAGTCGCCTCAGGCGACGAATGGGAGCCCCGCTGCCGAAATCCCGAGCGCAGCGAGGGATCTGGATTGTACTTAGCCACGGGGGCGCGCGCGTTTCAGGCGGGCCGCGACGAAAATTGCCCGTAAGGAATGCCTTTTTCTTTCCGCCGCGATTCGGAGACAAAACCGTCCCAGAAATCCTCCCAGATGGCGCCGTGTTTTTTAAGGTCAATGAGAACCCCGACCTTGCGGCCCTTCTCATCGGTGACGAATTGGATTCCGGTCATAGATTCTGAGTCCTTCAGATGATATCGGAACGATAGCATTCTGTTCCGGCGCAGGCAACTGCTTCTCGTGTTTTTGCCTGGGCTTGCTTGTGATCTTTATTCGCGCGTGAGAAAGCTTGAGATGGTCGATGAAAATCCCCGCCCAAGCGGAGCTTGGACGGGGCACGTGGGTAATTTCGATGCTAGCCGGGGCCGCCCCCGGAGAAGGAGTATTGCAAAAACAGGGCGCAAGATGGGCCGCTGCTGGGCCGTGCCGGTTTGGACGACGAACCGCCGGGAGTGCTCCGATAGAA
>PLHN01000518.1 GCA_003139975.1 Acidobacteriaceae bacterium | reverse complement strand
GTGGCCCTCGTCTTTCCTTCCGTTATCGTGACGGATGGTGATTACGTCACTTATCTCGGGGGCAGCGCGCTGGACAACGGCACCGGCATCGCCTTGGATTCCAGTAATAACACCTACGTGGCGGGGACGACCCTTTCTCCCCCCTCGACACCTTGTAGTCCACCGTGCACCTCTCTAATCACCGGTTTCCCCATCACCACCAACGCGTACCAACCCGCGTTGGCCGGGTCCAACCCCAATGCTTTCGTGACCGTGCTCGGCAGCAGCAGTGACGTCGTGGTCACGGCAGCCAGCGGCAGCCCGATTCCCATCCCCGCCAACGCCGGAGTGGGAGCCACTTTTAGTTTTAACGTCACCAACAACGGCCCCAACCCAGCCACCAACATTACCTTCAACGCCAACATTCCCACCCCCTATTCCGTTGCTCCGACCGCGAACGTCCTGACCGGGGGCGGAAGCTGCGACAACAATTTGTCAGGCGGACAAACCTATATTCCGTGCCACATCTTTAACCTGAATGCCGGAGCCACTGCCGTGGTGCAGGTGGTCGTGACCCCACCCACGCAGCCGCCTCCCCCACAGATTTCCGTCTCCTGCTCTTTCAGCGTCAACAATGGACCCACCACTAGTTGTCCCAGCGCTGCCGATCAGACGGACAACGTCGTCGACTTCACGATCAATGCCAATCCCTCGAGCGTGACCGTCACAAACGGCGATCTTGCCAGCTTCTCCATCACGCTGGCCCCGCTGCTGGGCGAAAGCTACAACGGCACCATCACGTTGACTCAATCCTCTTTGCCTTCGATCGTGACTTCCACCACTCCAACCTTCCTTCCCAGCGCGACCGTCCAGCTCGACGGCACCGGAGCGCAAGGGGTGACGCTAAACATTCAAACCGTGGCCCGCCCCGTCAGCACCGGCAGCCTGTTCCGGCGAACCTCGTGCTACGCCACATGGCTGCCCCTAGGAGGCCTCAGCCTCGCCGGACTGGGTATCGGCGCCGGACGTAAGCGCCGCCGCTGGATTGCGGGCGCATTGCTCGGCCTGGTCGCAGGCTTGCTCTTGCTGCAACCCGCTTGCAGTTCGAACAGCAGCAACGTCGCCACTAGCCAGGGCACCGCCGCCGGAAAATATACAATCACCGTCACCGGATCGTCGTCGACCAACGCGTCGCACCAGACTCTTTTGACGTTGTTCGTGCAATAGCCGGCAACGGTTTCGACTTGCATTTCCGAAAAGCCTCCGCTCTTGCGGGGGCTTTTTCTTTAGCCCAGCAGAGCATTGCCGGGAGCATCCTGTATTCGATAGCGGTGGGCCGTCAATGGCGAGGAATGTAGCACTCCCCCCAAACTACGGCTGTAAGCTATTCAAAAACCGGCAGATCCAGTTCTTGACGTTTATTACATATTGCGATATCGTTATCGCGATTTGACATATATGACGCTCGGGGAGAAAATCCGTTACCTGCGCGAAGTCGAAGGCTCGCTCCGCAACCTGGGCCGTCCCATGACCCAGCAGGAGCTCATGAAATCGATTCGCAAGGAGACCGGCAAAGCCATCAGCCAGTCCTACCTTTCGCAGATCGAGGGCGGCAAACGCCCGCACATCACGCAATCGACGCGCACCCTGCTCGCCCGCTTCTTCAAGGTCCATCCCGGCTTTCTCGTGGATGACCCCGAGGGCTACCACACCGAGCTCACTTCGGACCTGCGCACCACCGAAGGCCAGCTCGATGTCTGGCTGCTGCAAGGTTCGGAGCGCTTCGCCGGCGACCCGCCCTTGAGCGAGGCATTAGTCAAGGCCGCGCGAGAGAAAGACACGCGCCGCGCGATCTTGCTGCTCGGAGAGATTCTGAACACGCCCGATCTCGCGAACCGGTTATTCGAGGCACTGCGGCCTGAAATAGCGCGAACCGCAAGCCCGGCAAGGAGGCGAAGCCTATGACCTGGTCTGATTTTTACCTAATCTGTTTCGCCGTCGGATTCCTGCTCAGCGCGATTTCGTTCATCGCCGGCGGTTTGCGCTGGCACCTGCATCTGCCGCATTTCCCGCACGGCGGAATCGGACACATTCCCCCACACCTGCCAATGGGCCACGGTTCCGCGGGCCCGGGCGCGGCAGGTCACGCACCGGCCGCACCAGGGCAGCCTGCCCAAGCAGGCCTGAAGGGAGGGAGCGCGGCCGACGCTTCGCCTTTTAACTTCATCACGCTGACGGCTTTTCTGGCGTGGTTCGGAGGCACAGGCTTTCTCATCACGCGCTTTTCGAGCGTCTGGGCCGCACTTGGCCTGCTGATTTCCATCGCCGCCGGCTTGGTGGGCGCAGGGATCGTGTTCCTCTTTATGACGCGGGTACTGATTCATCCCGAGGAGAACATGGACGCCGCCGACTACGAAATGGTCGGCGTGCTCGGACGCACCTCGCTGCCCATCCGCACAGGCGGCACTGGCGAAATCATTTATTCGCAGGCCGGAACCCGCCGCACCTGTGGCGCGCGCAGCGAGAACGAAAACGCCATAGCAAAAGGCGTAGAAGTCGTAGTGACGCGCTACGAAAAAGGCATCGCCTACGTGCGCCGCTGGGAAGAAATGAGCGGCGAGTAAAGGTAGTTGATTTAGCTCGTAGCTCGAAGCTCATAGCTGGTTTTTATGAACCGACGTCTCTTCCAATTCGCAATCGTCCTGCTATGGCTGGCCTTGCCGCTAGTCGCGCTCCAGTATCGGCAGGCATGGGACCAGCTGCCTGTGCACATGGCCACCCATTTCAACGCCGCCAATCAGGCCAATGGCTGGATGTCGCGCGGGGAGTCGCTTCGCTTCATCCTGCGCATGTTGGCCATTGCGCTGACGGTGAGCACCATCGTGTTGGTAACAGTCTCCTGGCACAAGGTCGAGGCCTTCACGTGGGCGCTACTTGCTATGTTTGCGCTGGTGATCGGATTTCTGATGTCGGCCAACCATGCCGTCCTGAGCTACAACCTGCACGCAACCCCTGTTCATCCGGAGCGAATGCTGGTGTTGCTTGTGCTGGCCGTGGTCGCCCTGATCGTCGTTTACATCGCCTCTCATCGTCACCCGCCTCTGCCCGCCGGTGAAACGTTGGCCGTGGAAACTCACGCCAGCCGCCTGTGGGGCGTAATCATTCTTTTGGCGCTCCTCGGCCCTGCGCTAGCGGTGGCGCTCGTGCCCGTTGCGCCTGCGCGTTTTGCGCTGGGCCTGGTGGGTTTCATCGGCGTAGGCGCTTTCTTAATGGCCTGGGGCGGTTTTCAATATCGCTTTATGCCGCACGGCGTCGAAATCAGTATGCTCGGATTCCGCCTCCGCTCGATCCCCCGCTCGGCCATTCTGAGCTACTCGATCGAGCCTTGGGCCTTCATTCGCGGCTACGGCATTCGCGGCATCGGCGACACACGCGCTTACGTGTGGTGCAACAAGGTAGTCCACATTCGGATGTCGAACGGCGAAGTGTATCTAGGCCACGACGATCCCGAGCGCGTAGTCCGCGATCTGGATCAAATGATGGGTTTCGTAACCAGAGGTTAAAAGCGAGAAGCGCAGCACAAAGCGGTTTTGATTTTGGTTCTAGCTCGAAGCTCGTGGCTCGTAGCTCGAAGCGGTTTTCTAGGAGGCGATATGGTGTTAGGCATTGCAATTGAAATCTGGATCATCATAGGTCTGGCCGTTCTGGCCGTACTGTTCCTCATGAGCATGCTCGCCCGCTTATACCGCAAAGCAGGCCCGCATGAAGCGCTGATCGTATACGGCTTTCGCGGAACCCGCGTGGTGCAGGGCCACGGCACGGTCATCTTTCCGATGGTCGAAAACTGCCGTGACCTCTCGCTCGAACTCATGTCGTTCGATGTAGCCCCGCAGCAGGATCTCTACACCAAGCAGGGCGTGGCGGTGACCGTGGAGGCCGTCGCGCAGATCAAGGTAAAGTCCGACACGGAGTCCATCCTCACCGCGGCCGAGCAGTTCCTCACCAAGACCGATCAGGAGCGCGAAGGCCTGATCCGCCTGGTGATGGAAGGCCATCTGCGCGGCATCATCGGACAGCTCACGGTCGAAGAAATCGTCAAGCAGCCCGAGATGGTCGGCGA
>PLHN01000144.1 GCA_003139975.1 Acidobacteriaceae bacterium | reverse complement strand
CTTCTTTATGGCATGGAAGGATTTTCGCTGAATGAAATTGCCTCCATCACCGGGCGCCATCCCGAGGCGGTGCGCGAGTCGGTGGAGCGGGCTCGCGACTGCGTGCGCAAAACACCTACGGTTGCCAGAGAATTTCAAAAAGAGCACTTCGTCAAGACTCGAACCTCAGCATCCAAATAGCAAAGGAGAATCGAGATGATGACACGGGATGAAATCCGTGAATTAGCCGCTTTTCAGGCAGATGAAACCAAGGGGGCTTGCGCCCTCAGCTTTTACTTCCAGCCCGATCCTCCGCAGGACCGGTCGCATCGCAACCAGGCCATCGTCGCTAAAGATGTGGTGAAAGAGGCGCTGAAAAGCCCGGTGGCACAGGGCAAGAATGGGCCGTTGCACGCCGACCTGGACCGCGTGCTGGAGGTTGCGGCGAATTTGCGCGGGCCGCGGGGAAAAGCGGTGTTTGCCTGCTCCGCACAAAATTTTTGGAAGGAGTACGACCTGCCGGCGCGTCTCGGATCGACTCACGTCTATCTGCAATCGCGGTTTCAACTGAAACCGCTGGCGTCGTTGCTGGGGGCGCAGCCGGCGCTTTCGGTGGTGATGGTGGATCGGCAGCGGGCGCGGTTTTTCGATCTGCGGCTGGACGATCTGCGCGAAGGGTCGTCGATCGTTCATCTGCTTTCGCGGGGCTCGGCCAGCGACGGCTATAAAGGATACGACGGGGGGCACGCCGAGCGTCGCGTTGCCGACGAGGCGGCGCAGCACTTCAAGGCGGTGGCCGAACGGCTGCGCGCGGATCATGAAAAGGGTATCTGGGAGCGGCTCATTGTCGGCTGCCTGGACACAAATTGGGCCGACTTCGAGCGTCATCTTCACCCCTACGTGAAACAGCGTTTGATTGGCCGCTTCTCCGCGGACGTCGCCGGCGTTGCGAACGAAGAAATTCGCGAGCGGGCCGACTCCGTGCTCAGGAAATGGATCGAGGAGCGCGGTTCCAACAAGCTAGGCCAGGCGCTCGACAATGCGCGCGCCAACGGACGCGGGGTCAGCGGATTGCGGCGCGTGCTGCAAGGACTGGAAGCCGGCGAAATCCAAAGCCTGTTTTTAAGCGAAAACTACTCGGCGCATGCCGTCGAATGCCCGCACTGTGGCCACCTCGATGCGCATATGGTTCCCCAGTGCGTCGCCTGCGGACGTGCTACCCGCGAGTTGACTGACGTGTGCGACGCGATTATCCCGTTGGCCATTCGGCGCGACATTGAGCTGTTCTATTTAAAAAACCAAACTGAATTGGACAAGGCCGGCAATATTGCGGCGCTGCTGCGCTTTCGGTCGGATCAGACGAGCACGGGGAAATTTCTGGCAGCATCGTAGAGAATCGTAGAGAGAGGTCAGAGGGTAGAGGCTGATTGTAAAGGTGAGAATCGCACAAGTCTTGTGCGCTGGAAGGACTAGAGGGGGTTACCTCTGCAATCTGACCTCTAACCTCTGACCTCTTTTGTTACTTCATCCCGTCGACGACGAACAAATCCGACAGAATGCGGAAGGTCGAGTAGGCGTAGGATTTGCCATCCGTGCTGAACCTTAGGCTCGGGATGCTTTTCAGGCCCGCTGTGTCAGCGGGGGCGATTGTCTTCCAGGGCGTGCGCTGGCCTGTGGCGATATCTACGCGGGAGATGCGGACGGGCAAGGTGCGGGTGCGAACGAGCAGGGCTTTTCCGTCGTTCGAAAAGGCCATAATGTTTTCGTCCGGCGCGACTGTGATGTTGACTTTCTCCGGCTGGCCTCCGGCAATGGGATAGAGCCAGCGCCCGCGTTTGTCGTCACTGGCCCCCAGATACTTTCCGTCGGGCGAAATCAGGCTGCCAGCTGTGCCTTCCGGCGTCAGCGGGCGAGTGGCGCCACCCTCGATCGATTGCAGATAGGTCCGTGGTCCGTGACCGGATTCCTCGGTCGAAAAAATAAATGACTTACTGTCCGGCATCCATGCCGTGGCAAAGTGGTCGGTTTTGTTGTCGGTGAGTTCGCGGGTCTCGCCAACGCCAGTGGGCAGAAGCACGAGCTTGGCAGGCGAACCGACCGAACTGATCACATAACGGCCATCGGGCGAAAGCGCCGCGGAGCCTCCATCGCCGAGACGAACGGCGGGCGAGCCATCGGTCTTGCGCAGAAAAATGCTGTAATTGGTTTCGATGGCTTCGCCGGTCTCCGAGAAGACGATGGTCTTTCCGTCGCCCGACATGCCGGTGAGCAGCGACCAGTCGAACCAGGAAAGGCTGCGCTCGGCGGACTGCCCGGGCGGGAGCGCAGAGATGCCGATGCGCGACTGGTCTCCTGTCAAAAGAACCATTCCAGTCCGGCTGATGTCGTGAATGGTGAGCCCGCCGGGCGCGCGGTAGATGAGGCGCTCTTTGCCGGAAAGATCCATGCCGTAGATAGAGCGCGACGACCCTGTCGGAACCGCGGAGAACCAGACTTCTTTTCCGTTTGGTGTCCAGGCCAGCCCTTCCACGCTGCCGTAAAAAGACGAACTGGTTTTGTGGTTGCCGTGAGAATCGATGACGACGACCCGCCCGTCATCGCCACCGGCGACGTGGTCGGCGATAGCGATCAAGTCGCCGCGCGGTGAGACCCGCACGTGGCTAACCCAGCCTTCAGGCTTGTAGATGAGGTTGCCGGCGGGAAGCTCAAGAACAGTGCGGCTCGACGCTTCCCGGATGACGGCAAGCCGGCCATCGGGTGTCCAGTCGGCCCAGGCCACGCCTTCCAGCACTTCACGCGGCGCGCCTCCGGCGAGTGGAACGCGAGCCAGGGTTCCGGTTTCAGAAAAATCGCCGAGGTCGACCGGGTGCAGGGAGACGGCGAGTTCGCCGCTTGATGAAACGGCGAGCACCTGAGCATCGGCCAAACCAACCGGGCGCGAGTCGGAGCTGTCGTAACGCGAGGTGAAGACTTCCTGGGGCTGGCCATCCCAGGCCGCGCCATAGACAATGGTTTGCCCGTCGGGCGCAAAACGAGCTGCCCAAATCGTGCCGCGGCGGAAGGTGATCTGATGGAAAGTGGGGTTCGCGACGTGCATGCCGCGGCGCGCCAGCGCATATACGCCTGCCCACGACGCGAGCAGAAGCAGTACGCCAAGCGCCGACAGCAGCCAGCGGGGCTTGCCGGTTTCCTCCGGCATGGCGCGCACGACGCCGCTGGGGCGGGTCGTGGAAATGTCGGTGAGCGCCTCAAGATTGAACGCGACGTCGCGAGCCGACTGGAAACGCTCGGCGGGATTCTTTTCCAGGCAATGGCGGACAATGCGTTCCAGCGCCGGTGAGACATTACGATTTGTCTCTGTCAGTTCCGGCGGATCGTCCTTGAGAATGGAACTCATGGTCTCGGCAGTGGAGTCGCCGTGGAAGGCCCGCTTGCCCGAGATCATCTCGTACAGGATCGCGCCGAAGGCAAAAATGTCGGAGCGCGCATCGGCCGGCTTTCCTTTCACCTGTTCTGGCGACATGTAACCGACGGTGCCCATCACCAGGCCCGGTTCGGTCGCCTGAATCGTGGGCGCATCGCCGCTTTCAGTTTGCGTCGCCGGAAGTGTCAGCTTTGCCAGACCGAAATCGAGAATCTTGGCGTGGCCATCCTCGGTGAGAAAAAGGTTTTCCGGCTTCAGGTCGCGATGCACGATGCCTTTTTCGTGTGCCGCAGCCAGTCCCCGCATTACCTGGAGCGCATAGTCGGTTGCCTTGCGGATCGGGAGCGGGCCGCCGCGCAGGCGGTCGCGAAGCGTCTCTCCTTCCAGCAACTCGGAGACGACGTAGGGTGCGCCGTTTTCTTCGCCGATGTCGAAGATGGAAAGAATGTTGGGATGGTTCAGCGCCGCCGCCGCCCGCGCTTCCTGGGCGAATCGTTGCAGCCGGTCGCGGTCGGCCGAAAACGATGCCGGCAGAACCTTGATTGCGACCGTGCGATCCAGCCGTCCGTCATGCGCGCGGTAGACCTCGCCCATTCCGCCCGCGCCCAGCGGAGCCAGAATTTCGTAGGGACCCAGTTTTGTGCCGGAGGCAAGCGCCATGAGTGTGGGCCATTATATTCCAGGGGAAGCACGGTTGCCGACGATGCCGAAGACAAGCAGGCTGGATGGCGGTAGAATGACCGCGAAGGCCAAGAAGTGCGCACATCAACGATGTCACTTTTCGATGTGGTACTGCACAAATGGTTTTTTGGGGAAAGTGTGCAATATTGCACATACGGATTCTCCCGCGCCGTGGCATATAAGATCAGGTGACCATGTCTAAGCGCCAGAGAAAGACACACACAATTCTCCATTTTTGCGGCGACGATAACGCTCTGCTGATGCGTGCGGAGTTCCTGCGCCGCCAGGGATATCGCGTGCTGGCCTCCAGCAACGGATTCGAGACCATGGAATTGTGCAGCCGGGAGCCGGTGGATGCTGTGGTTCTGGATCTGGACGGCAACCGCGCTGAGGTCGCGCTCATTGCGCGGGAGATCAAGCGTTGTCGTCCGCAGGTTCCAACGATTGTGCTGGCGGAATTACCGGCGGCGGTGGCTGGCGTGCATGAGTTGGCCGATGCGCTGGTGCCGAAGGAGAATGCCCCGGAATTGGTGAAATCGCTGCAAAAGCTGCTGACGCCGTAAAAGGGCAGGAAAGAATCCGCTGGCACCAAGGGCGACCACCGGAAGTAGTGTGGCGCGGAGACTCTTGTCCGCGCAGGCAGTTGGGGTGATGACGGCACGCGGACAGGAGTGTCCGCGCCACACGCCCCACGTCTTCGTGCCGTCGTGGAGAATTTCCCGTCCATCGGCGACAATGAAGCGATGATCCACAAAGTTCTTCCCGTCGGGCCGCTGCAGTGCAACTGCTCCAT